>DAOQAY010000039.1:0-22843 GCA_035354435.1 bacterium | reverse complement strand
GCCCTGCCGAACCTTTTTCTTGTAAGTTCCATTGATTTTTGAGCCATTTTCTTGAGAATGGCATTGTCAACGGAAGGTGAAAGTAAAAGTGCAAAATCATAAATCGTGATATTGTCGGAATTTATTATTTTTATTATTTCAGACTGTTCGGTGGTTAACATATCTGCCTACAGTTTATCAATGAAATCAAGTTCAGGGCTTGATGCCTGAGCAGATTCGTATTTTCCGGGAATTCCAGCATCAACTCCGAGTGATGCCGCCTCAATTGCCAGTTTGAATGCTGCTCCCATTTTTTCCGGATCTTTTGCTGTGGCTATTGCAGTATTCACGAGGACAAAATCAGCACCCATTTCTATCGCTTTTGCCGCATCGGACGGTGAACCGATTCCTGCATCGACAACCACGGGAACTCTTGCCTGTTCAATTATTATCCTGATCATTTCAAACATTATGATTCCTTTATTCGTTCCGATCGGAGAGGCAAGGGGCATCACAGTTGCGGCACCTGCATCCTGAAGACGCAGCGCAAGCATCGGGTCGGCATTGATATATGGAAGCACCGTAAATCCTTTTTTCACAAGAATTTCAGTGGCTTTCAGTGTTTCAATAGGATCCGGAAGCAGATATCTCGGTTCCGGAGTAAGCTCAAGTTTCACCCATTTCGGAAGTCCTGCCGCCTCTGCAAGTTCAGCATAAAAAACGGCTTCATCGGCAGTTCTTGCACCGGCAGTATTCGGGAGAATGATAATATTTTTATTTTCAAGGAGCGGTTTAAGAAGCGACTCACCTTTTTCAAGGTCCATTCTGCGAAGTGATGCAGTGACAACCTGCGTTCCTGAGCTGATGACCGATGAGATCATTTCTTCGTTCGACCGATATTTTCCGGTTCCCAGAAAAAGTCTTGAGTTAAATTTAAAATTTCCTATCTGTGATATGGGCTTCATTGATTTCTCCGGTTACTGTGCAAGTTCGAGCATCCTTTCGAGAGCGATCCGCGCTTTGTCTGCAATAAGATCAGGTATTTCTATTTCATAAACGCCCAGTTCAAGCGATTCGAGGATATTGTTTATCATGATCTTTTTCATGTTGACGCAATGAAGATTTGCACCTATAAGTTCAATAAATTCAGCATCTTTATCTGCTTTACTCAAAGGATATGTTATTCCTGATTCAGTGACGATTATGTACTGATGATATTTCTTTTCTTTCACCAGCTCTTCCATCTGTCCTGTCGAAAGGATGAAATCTGCTGTTTTTCTTGCTTCAGGCGGACATTCAGGATGCATAAGAACAATAGCATCCGGAAACAGTTTTTTTGTTTCAATGACATCTTTCGCTTTAACTGCGGCATGTACCGGACAGTAGCCGTTCCAGCAGATAATTTCTTTTTCCGGAACCTGTTCTGCGACGAAACTTCCAAGATGTTTATCCGGAACAAAAAGTATTTTCCGTTCTTTCATTTTTCTAACTATTTTCACGGCATTTGAGCTTGTTACGCAGACATCGCTCAGAGCTTTTGTTCTGACATCGCTGTTGACATAACATACCACGGCAGTATCAGGATATTGTTTTTTAAAATCCATAAGCCTGAATTCATCTATCATTCCAGCCATCGGACATCCGGCTTCAAGAACCGGAAGCAGAACTCTTTTCTCCGGAGAAAGTATTTTTGCCGTTTCAGCCATAAACTTAACTCCTGCAAAAATAATGGTATCAAAATCTCCTTTCTGTGCAGCTTTTTTTGAAAGACCGTAGCTGTCGCCTACAAAATCTGCTATTTCCTGAACTTCAGGATGAGTATAGGTGTGGGCGAGAATGATCGCATTCTGTTCTTTTTTCAGGCGGTTTATAAGACCGCTCATCTCATTCATTTAAGATTTCTGACCTCTTTCACTTCAGGAACCTGTCTTTTTATATGCTGCTCGATGCCCATTTTGAGAGTCATCTGGCTCATCGGACAGCCTGCACATGCACCCTGAAGTCTGACAGTTACGATACCTTCATCGTTTATATCAATAAGCTCGACATCTCCACCATCCCTCTGAAGGGCAGGACGCACCTGATCAAGAACTTCTTTTACTTTCTCTTTCCAGTTAGTTTCTGTCATAAAAATCTCCGTCAAAAATATGGTAGTACAAAAATTCCAAAAAACAAGCAGGTTCAAATTATCAGAATATACCACCCCATGTCAAGGAAGTTCTTAGTTGTGTCAATTAATTGAAAAAGGACTTGTTAAAGGTATAATCAGAAAACGCTTGATCGTTAGTGTGAGGAAAAAACATATGACCGACACAAAGGAAGCCGTTAAGTACTGGAAAGAAATAGCAGAATATGATCTTGAGACTGCAAAGGCGATGTTGGCTACGAAAAGATATCTTTATGTCGGTTTTATGTGTCATCAGGTGATTGAAAAAATATTCAAAGGATATTTTGTTTTTAAAAAAAATGAAATGCCTCAATATACACACAATCTTATGAAACTGGCTAAATCAGGTGACTTTTATGACGAATTTTCAGATCAGCAGAAAGATTTGATTGATTATCTGGAGCCGCTTAATATTGAAGCAAGATATCCGAGTTATAAAGAGGCATTGTTGAAAGAGCTTGCTAAAGACAGAATTGAAAAGATACTTAATGAAACAGAGGAGTTATACAAATGGATAAACTCGAAGTTTTAGAGAAATTGAAACGGTTTTCTGAAATTGTTGTTGTTAAATACAACCCTTTAAAAATTATCCTTTTCGGTTCATATGCAAAAGGAAATTTTAAAGATGAAAGCGATATAGATGTAGCTGTAATTGTTGATAAAATCGACGGCAGTTTTTTAGAGAAAGAAGCAGGACTTTATAAAATCAGAAGAAATATTGATGAAAACATTGAACCAGTCCTTTTTGAAGCCGGTTCAGATAAAAGCGGATTCCTCGAAAGCATTCTCAGTTACGGTGAAGTGATCTATCAGAGGTGATCTATAAACTGCAATCCAAAAAACTTGATAATAAACAGGTTGGCATTTATTATACCGACCGGCTTATAAACTTGTTATCCGGAGTCGTTATGTTCGATGTGAAACTCATTCTCGAAAACAAAGATAAGGTCTTGAAAAGCTTGATAAATCGCAATTTCAAAGATCTGTCTGTGATTGACGAGGTCATTGCTTTAAGTGAAAAGAGAAAAACCCTTATCACCGAGTCCGAACAGACAAGGGCTAAACAGAACAGTCGCTCAAAAGAGATGCCGGTAATCATGAAAAATGGAACCGACGAGGAAAAGGCTGCGATAAAAGAAGAGCTGAAGGTGCTTAGCGACAAGGTGAAAGCTTACGGGCCTGAAGTCAAGGCTGTTGAAGACAGTATTAACACGATATTGATGTCGATTCCCAACATGATAGCTGATGATGCGCCGATAGGAAAAGATGAAACGGCCAATCCGGTTGTGAAAGTGTGGGGGACAAAGCCCGAGTTCAGCTTCAAACCGCTTGAACATTTTGATGTCGCTCCCAATGCGATCGACCTTGAAAGAGGAGTCAAGCTCAGCGGTTCCAGATTTGTTGTCTATAAAAGAGAACTTGCAATGCTCGAAAGGGCTGTGATGAATTATATGCTTGATAATGCTCACAAAAACGGTTACACCGAAATAGTTCCGCCTGTACTTGTAAGCCGTGAGACAATGACCGGTTCAGGTCAGCTTCCCAAATTTGAAGAAGAGGCATATAAGACAACTGACGATATGTTCCTTATTCCTACTGCTGAAGTGAGTCTTGTCAATCTTCACAGAGACGAAATGCTTAACGGTCCTGACCTTCCGCTGAAATATGTGGCATACACACCATGTTTCAGAAGGGAAGCCGGCAGTTACGGCAAAGATATGAAAGGAATTATCAGACTCCACCAATTTAATAAGGTCGAGCTTGTTAAATTCACTAAACCGGAAGAATCTCACGCAGAACTTCTCGCACTTCTTGGAAATGCCGAAGAAATTCTTCAGGGTCTTGGAATTCATTACCGTATTATTGAGCTTTGCAGCGGTGATCTTGGTTTCAATGCAGTAAAGACATTTGATATTGAAGTCTGGCTTCCCGGTCAGAATCTGTATCGTGAAATATCAAGCTGTTCAAATACTGGCGATTTCCAGGCCCGCCGTGCAGGTGTCAGATTCAGAAGAGATGCCGCTCAAAAGCCTGAATTTGTTCATCTTCTCAATGGTTCAGGACTTGCTATCGACAGAACTCTTGTTGCAATAATAGAAAATTATCAGCAGGCAGACGGAACTGTCAGAATTCCTGAAGTTCTAAGAAAATATATGCACGGTTTAGAGACACTTTCTCTTTGAAGAAGCTTCTAATTCCTCATAATGCTGTTTTTGTTTTTTCTTTTCTGCTAGTTCTGTGGGCCGTCTATAGTTTTTTTTCGTGGCATTTAAGACCGCTTCCAAAAAATATTCCTGCTGAAATAGTCAATGAAATCAATACTAAAGGATTCCCGGGAGAACCGGTTTTTCTTTCATCGCAGTTAATGGATAAATTCGTTCTCAACCATCCTGATCTTAATATTTTTCCTGCCGGCGGAGAGTCTCTCAAAAATGCACAGACAATGCCTGAGTTCTATATAGTTGAATCATTTAAGCAACTTGCCTGTAAAACTATTGCACCTGAACTTAAAGAGAGAGAAGTGCTGAAGTCAGAAGGATTCGTTCTGAAGGAATGCGTTTCCTCGAAAAATGGCGAAAGGTCTTTTAACGCATCATCTTTTATCGAAAAATTCATAGTTACTGTTCCTCCTTCTGAAAAACCTGTTGAATTTAAAAGAGGTTCTTTCAAAACCGGTTCTGCCGGATGGCAGAAAGTCGAGACAGGTTCTGCGCAGTTCAATAAAAAAAGTATTGTAGCAATTTCTGCACATGCTCTTCCCGAAGATCATGAAATAAAGATTGAAATTCCGTCAATTGACAGAAAAACATTAAAAATAATAGCTGGTTGCGGAATTGCAGACTCTGGGAAAATGAAAGGCTCGGAGCCTGTTAAATTTAAAATAACCCAGCTGGACAAAGAAATGGTGATTCATTCATCCGATGGTAAATGGACAGAAAATGAATTAAAAGGGTTTTCTCCATTTGAACCATTGAATATCTTCATTTCAGTCGGAAATTCCGGGAAAAGGCATTTTTATTTTGATATCAGATATGTTCTCGGAGGAAAATGATAAGATTTAAGAATATCGATATCAAAGTTCCTCTGACGATGGTACTTCTTGCTCTGTTCTATTTTTTTATGCTTTTTTATCAGGCAAAACAAGTCGCCATAACCGATGATGCCAGATTTTATATGAGTGCCGCAAAAAGTTACAGCAATTATTTTGAGAACTGTAATTTTTCAAAAAAATGTTTTGAACAGTCTGTAATTGATAAATACTGGTCGGATAATCATGAACATCCGCCGTTTGCAAAACTGCTTATGGCGGGCGGTTATTTCGTTTTTTATAAAAAATTTAAAATGCTTGATGAGATAAGAGCGCTTCGAATCGGAGTTTCTATTTTTGCTGTTATTCTTCTGATGTTTATTTTCAGTTTTACAAGACGGGCTTTTTCATTCCATGCCGCTGTTTTTTCATCACTTTTTTTCATTTTTCTGCCCCGTACTTTTTTTCATGCAAGGGTGGCAACTCTTGATTTTGCTGTTGCAGGGACATCTTTTATTTTTGTCTACTGTTACTGGAGAGGTTTCACTTCAAAGTTTTTTGCATGGATGACCGGTATAGCTTTCGGAATTGCACTTTCTACAAAGCTCAATGCACCATTCATGGTGCTTCCGGTACTGATTCATTATTTTTATGTCAAACGGGCCGAATTTAAAAAAAGACCTGTTAAAATACTTTTTGCACCGCAATTCGTTTCGATGCTCCTTTTTTCAATTCCGGTGTTTTTTATGTTGTGGCCGTGGCTCTGGCATGTAACGATCAGAAGATTCGGCGAATATGTGGCGTTCCACATGAACCATTACGGGATATTGATGTACTATCTTGGAAATATTTACAACACACCGAGACCTCCGTGGCATGGTCCGCTTGTGATGATGATACTTACAACTCCTGTGATGACTCTTTTTTTTGCAGCCGTATCTCCGATGTTCTATAAATGGAAAGAAGAAAAGGAGTGCTTCAGTCCGATGCTTCTTGTCATTTTGAGCGCTGTCGTATCGATTTCGGCTCTGATGTTTCTTCCTGCTCCTTATTACAGCGGTGTTAAGCTTTTCCAGCCGTTCTTTCCGTTTCTGGCGATAATTGCTGGGACCGGATTGTATTTCGTGCTCAAAGGAGTGACAATAATTCCTGAAAGATATAAGTTTGCTCCTGCTGTGATGATGTTCATTCCTGTAATATTTTCGATGATAGACCTGAAAAATGACCATTTAAGCTACTACAACGAGCTTGCGGGCGGCACAAAAGGTGCTTCAGCTTACGGCAATGAACAGCATTATTACGATCTTTTTTATTATGAACTGACAGAATTTTTCAATAAAGAGTGTGCGAAGAAGGTTTGCAGAGTCTCTTTCGAACCGAATGCGAAAGAGTATGACCCTTCATCAAATATTCTTAAAAAGGCCGGATATCTCACAAATAATTTCCGTTTTTCTAATGCTGACAAGGCTGATTATTTTGTTCTGACACACGAATACAGATGGCGTCAGTATCCATTTATTTTAAGAAATTCAAAAAAACTGGAAAAAATATTCACCATTGAAAAACAGGGCGTTGATCTTGTCACTGTTTTCAGGTTGGATACCGAGAAATAAGAAGACAGGAAACAGAATTTATTTTTTTTCTGCTTTCATAAAAACAGTATTAAAAAGATTCACAAAAGCTTTTTCAGATTCATCTGCCGGTTTGCCGGAATTTATTATTTTCTGAGTATTCAAGTTGGAAATTCTGATAAAACCTTTGTCAAATCCTATGGTTTGAGGAATTCTGCCTGGATTGAAAAGACTGTCACCCCACCAGCCGTATGCCTTATCGAATCCCAATAAATTGAAAATGGTGGGAGCTATGTCTATCTGACTTGATAAAATATTTCTGTCTACTTCAGGAAGCTTCTGTTTCGAAATGAAAATCAGGGGTATTTTTGCCAGATTGTTTTTTTCATGTCCGGGGATTTCAGAAGAAACATTGTTTAATGGACATGAGTGATCAGCAGAAATAACGATAAGTGTCGATTCGTCGAAAAGACCTTTTGAATCCAGTTCTTTTATAAAATTGTTAATATCGTAATCCATATTATCTACAGCTTTCAGCCAGTTGTACACATTCTGGCTGTATTTTTTTTTAAGTTCCGGTTTTGCCGGATATGAAAGGTGTTTGAAGTGTATCTGTCCATATGGAGGATGTGTATCAGTTCCAAAAATTGCAATAAATAGCGGTTTATTCATGTCTTTTTCGATATATTCCAGAGCTTTTTTATAAAGTATCCTGTCTTCAATTCCCCATCCGTAAATGTATTTTTTTAATGCCTCTTCTTCAAAAAAATCCTCACGGCCTATAATTTCTGAAAACCCCATATTTTTAAAAACGAGGTTTTCATTTGCAAAAAACTTAGATGCACTCCTTATAAAAACAGATTTAAACCCTTTTTTTTCGAGAAGTTTCGGAAATGAATTTATCTGTCCTGTCTGCTCCTGAATGTTGTAATTGGGGTGGCTGTTAAAAATTACGGTAAGACCCTGAAGTGTAGGAGATCCTGATGTGTAGAGATTTGTGAATGTCGATTCAAACATCTCCTGTTTGCAGAAAAATTCTGTTGCAAAAGTAGATTTTATTTCAGGATTATGACATGGTAGAGCTTCAAGTGAAACCGACTCAGTGATTATATATATTACTTTTGAAAAAGGTTTTAGATTCAGTTTCGTCAATTCTGTTTTTCCTATTCCAAGATTCCATTGTTCAATGGTTTTAGAATGCTGGGAAATATTTTGTTCAATACTGAAATTACTGGAAAAAAGATTGTAGTCATCAACAAAACTTTCTGTTGCAGGAGAAAGATATTTGAATTTTTCACCCAAAGAAGGAAATAAAACATCAGTCATAAAGCTCAAAAACTGGTTCTGACAGGCATAATATATCTGAGCATTCCTGAACCCCATGATTACTTTGTCCAGCTTCTCATCATTTTTTCTGGCAAACATTCCTGAAATGTTGAATAAAGTCAGAAAAATAAGGATCATAAAATAAAAACCGGACTGTCTAATTAGATTTTCAGTTGATACTTTTCTTATAATGCGGATAGATAGAACAAATGAAATTATAACTATAAAAAAAACAAGTATAAGTCCATACCATGGAATAAAAGCGGTTACACTGTAAGGGGTTATAAGATCAAAATGGTGCTTTTCAACCAATGTGTTTCCAAAATAATAAAGAAGAATATTGGCAATCAGAAGAAGAACATTGAAAACAATAAAAAGTGATGTCAGCCAACCTTTTTTGTCCAATGCTTTTAATATGTGAATAAAAAACAGAAAAAGAACGGTATCAAAAATAATTTTTTCAAGAAATGACAAAACAACAAGAGGATCATCCAGAGAAAACTCATTTTTACTGACAACAATAAAAATAAAAACGATATTAATGGTTGTAAATAAAATTAAAAGAATAAGTTTATATCTGTCAAATACCGGAAAAAAACCTGAAAAGAATTTCTTTAAACTTTTCATTTAAAAGGTGTCCGCCTGATTGATAATCCGAATATTTCCAAGGCTGTAGTATCCATCGCCTTTTGCCGGTTTAATTTCAATAGTGTTAAAATTTAACTTATTGATAATTCCGGTCATATCAATTTCATGAATGAACATCCCTCTTTTATTTTTATGTGACTGAAGTGTAACATGTCCGGTAATTTCACTATCGTTTTTAAAATAAATATCGTAGCTGTCTGATGAATCAAGAGCAATTTTAAGTTTAGACGCTTTTTCAGTTTTAGAGAAATTAACGGTCACTCCGGATTTTCCCATTACAATGTTACCTGAAGCATTCCATAATGATCCGGGGTTGGTTTTTTTTGGAAGTTCTGAATATTTAACCTGAATTGTTTTGTCGGTGGATATCATTTCATATATGTCGAATTCATCCGTTCCCTGAACAGGTTTTAGTACATCCCCAAAGTCTTTAAAAGGTTCAAAAGAACCCTTTTTAAATGCAAAAAAAGCTCCTGTGTTTCCAGAATTTCTATTTGATTTCAAGCTGTTAAGCATTTCATTTTTTTCGACAGTATAGGTAATGGGAGCATTCTTGTGAAAATATGCATACCCTCCGCTCCACAGCTTAGGAATTCCATATACATCGGCGGATTTAAGATTTTGAATCCTTCCCATTTGAATTGAAAGTTCGATATTGCCTTTAAATCTTTTATCAAAACCTTTATCATTGCCCCAGTACTCATACCACGCAACAGAGCTGTTCCAGTTTTCACTGAATCTGACAAGAGAAGAGGTGTAAGCAGCCATGATTATTAATAAAAACAAAACAGCAATTAGAAATCTGTTTCTGAAATATTTTTCATAGATAAAAGCAAAAGATGCAGATGAGGCGGTAAGAATGAAAAAATAAAAAGGAAAAATAAATCTAGGTTCTTTATGTGAAATAACAGCATGAACAAAAAGAAAAAATAGAAAAGGAAACGAAAACAGAAACTCAAGCTGGTTTTTTTTAAAGGAGAATATAACAGTAACAGCAAAAAGAGCGGCAGATAAATAGATTGCCGGGTTAAAGTTAGCCGCAATCTGCTTAATATAGAAATACCACGGCTCTACCCCGTGCTTGTTGGCAACTCCTCGCAAAATATTGTAATCGAAGTATGTCAGGAAAGATTGCATGAATTTTCCCCATGTCAGTTCGTCGAGCACTCCCTGAACAAGAATCATTCCTAAGTAACCGAATCCAAATATTAAAGAAGTTTTAATGTGTTTTCTTGAAACAAAAAGAAAAGCAATGGCAAGTCCAAGTGTAAACGACGCTGTCTGAAATCTGATCATAAATGCGATTCCTGACAGAAAAACAGAATAGACAAGGTGTCGATATTTATAGTTCTCAACATATTTAACTGACTGATAAACGGCAAATACCATAAAAGGAAGTGCTGCCGATTCAGACAGTGTGCGAGCCGAAATATATGAAAGGATATAACTGAAAGCAAGAGAAAGTGTGAAGAAAAAGGCAGTGAAACGATCCCTGAAATATTTTCTAAAAAGGAGATAGACAACTGAAACGGCAAAAGAGTGAAAAAATCCGAGAGTAATTTTCAATCCGGCATTAAGATAAAAAGGATCTTTAACTCCCAGAAAATCCAGAATTTTATAAATTCCGGCAAAAACTCCCGGAAGAAACCAGCTTCTTGCGCCCACATTGAATTCCCAGAATACAAATCCTTTTCCAAAGGCAGCTTTATGAGCCATTTCAACTGTCTGGAAAATTTCATCGGGATGTATCGGAGCGATGCTGGTTAATGCTGCATAAGTTCTAAAAATCAATGCAATCAGAAAAATAAAAATAAAAACAGAGCGGTCGGAGAATGAGTTAAATTTTTCTGGTATGTGTGAATAACTGAACCTGATTCTCAAAAAAACTCCAATTCAAATCTAGAAAAAAGTCAACTGACTCCGATGTTTATACGATAATTTGCCAGATACTCAAGTTTTTAAACACATTGCCTGTTCATATTTTAAGACGGTTTTAAAAAAAAATTGACTATTTAATCATTTGTTTTAATAATCTAATGCTCGTTATCATTTTTAAATCAGGAGGTAATTATGTTGAAGAGCGCGTCAAAGATTTTCGTTCTTGCGGTAATGCTGTTTTCCTTCTCTGCAATTTTTGCTGCCGAGATTCATTGCAACCCTGACACTAAGACCTGTCACAAGTCAACTTGCAGGTATTATGACTGCAAAGGTTGCACCAAGATCTTCCAGTCGGAAGATGAAGCATTGAAAGCAGGTTACAAGTTCTGCAAAGTATGTTCCAAAGAAAAGGCTGACAAAAAAGGGGATAAGCAATAACCCCTTTCCGTTAACTTCTCCTGACGGTCTGTCTTCAGCCGGCAGACCGTCTTCTTCTGACGATCTTGACAACATGCCGGTTTTATCCAATAATCTTCTTCGTAATGTTTTAAATTAAAAGGAGGGTTTTATGAAGAAAGTTGTTTTTACTGTTCTTGCTTTTGCAGTAGTTATTGTAATGTCAAGCTGCTCGGCGACTATGTCAACATCATCTGCTTCAACAATGGGTTCTCTCAAGGCCGAGTCACATTCGATATGGACAAGACCTCTTGAAATGGGTTTCACAGTTATCGGAATGGCTGAAGGTACAGCTCAGGATGAAAAGATGGGTGACAGTCTTTCATCAAAGAAAGTTGTTGACAACACACCGTCATTCTTTTTAAGCGGATCGATTCCTGACAAATCGCTCAGTCCGATGATGAAACTTGCCGCATTCAATGCGATCCAGAAAGCAAATGCCGACGGCATGTATGTTACAATGGCAAAAGAGGAAGACACGGACTCAGGCAAAAAAGCATGGGTTAAAGGTGTACTTCTTAAACTTGAAATGTACGGACCGGTAACAATAGAACGCGCGGATGCCGTCCGTTCCGGACATCATAAGGATTGCAAAAAAGATGAAAAGAAAGGCGCTTCTTCATTCTTAGCTCCGGCAGAACCGAAAACTGAAGAAGTTAAAACGGCTGAATAAGTTCGATAGACCTTGTTTCCCTACATAATTATGATTGAACAACCGCTGCTGGTCCGGGAGGCTGATGTAGTCGCATCGGGTGCATCATCGTTTGTTGCGGCTTCCATCGCTGTGTTATCAGTTGTGATATCATTGATATCTTCGCAATTCATATTGAGTGCGGAGGATAAAATCACTGCAAAAATATAAAAGCGGTAGTCTGGCATTTATTCCTTCCATAGAATCTACAATGATGGATGCTATCCGTTCTCATAAAAAAAGCAATGCAATGGCAAAAAAAAGATAAAAAAAACCCTTCCCGGAGGAAGGGTCATAAATTCATGAAAGATTTAAATTAAAGTTCTTTCTTGAAAGTAGGATTCGGTTTGAAACCAACTGACTTCGAAGCTTTAATTTTGATCACTGCGCGTGTCTTAGGATTGATGCCGTTACGAGCTTTTCTGTTGCTAACTTTGAAAGTTCCAACGCCGTTCAGGTTGAGTTTCTTCTCAGCAACTACAGTGTCTCTGAGGATTGTTGTGAAAACATCATAAACCTGCTTTGCCTGATCGTTGGTAAGAGCTACGCCTGCGTTCTCCTTGAGAACTTTGATGAAATCTGTTTTTGTTGATGCAACGAGTTTTGTCTTCTTAGCCATGAAATTCTCCGTTCTAAAAAATTAATAAAAGGGCTTGAGGTTCGATGTATAATAGACAAAATCAGGGCAAAAGTAAATTTTTTTTTACGGCATATAGGATTTTCCTAAAGATGAGGAATGTCTAAATGGCAAATGGCTTGATGAGACTAACAAAGCGACTGTTCTGCACAATAGCATATTTTAAGAAAATTGAGTCTTTTTTTAAGATAGATTTTTTATGTTTTGTTTTTCTAATTCAACTGTTTCAGGTACAGTTTTCGGAAGTTTGTTTAGATAATGCTACAAAATGTTTTGTAAGTGAAATTTAATTCTGATTTGTTTAACCAAGTGTATAGTATTTAGGAAAATGTTGTAAAACGGAAGCATTTATAGTAAGATGAATTGTTTTTAAAGATTATAATCTTTTTTGAGTTGAAAACTAAAGAACGAATAAGTGAGGATTGATTCTTAGTTTAGAATTCAGTATTAACAGTGTTTCCTTAATTGTTGTTTATGCTTCCTGCTAGCAGTTATTATTCATTTTTGTGAGGAACTCTTTAATGCAAAGACAGACAACGGTAAATCTTGGGAATTTATTGCTATCATTATCTGAAATTACAGATCTTTCTAATCCTGAGATAGCGAAGCATCAGCAGAGGACTGCTTTTATTGCATACGAAATAGCAAAAAACCTGACAACATCTTCCGAGTTAATGGAAAATATTTTTACAGCGGCACTGCTTCATGATATCGGCGCAATATCCATTGAAGAAAAAACACGCCCTGATGATTTGAATATCCGTCCTGCTGACTATAAACTGCACTGTGTAAGAGGCGAGCTTATTTTAAATAAAACTCCGTGGCTCAAGAAAATTTCAAAAATAGTCAGAAATCATCACAAGGAATGGAATGAATGGGATGAGGAAATCGATTCTCCGGATGTGCTGGCTTCACAAGTTGTTCTTTTGTCTGATTTCGTAGAGAGGCTTATAAATAGAAAAAGCTACATTCTTTACCAGCATGAGAACATTATAAGTGCTGTTAAAAGATTCGCTAATGAAAAGTTCCATGAAAAAGTAGTTAATTCTTTTATCGAAACATCAAAAAGAGAAGAATTCTGGCTTGATCTTGCTTCAAACAAATTATTTCCTGTTCTGCTTCACATGGGACCGTATAGAAACATTGAAATAGATATGGACGGTATTGAACTGATTTCCGAAGTGTTCAGAGATATTATTGACTTCAAATCACCATTCACGGCAACTCACACAACCGGAGTTTCAGCATGTGCTGAAATATTGTCGCAGCTATTTGGTTTGACCGGTCTGGATGTTAAATATATGAAGATAGCAGGAAATCTTCATGATGTCGGGAAGCTGGTTGTTCCAAACAGTATTCTCGAAAAACCCGGCAAACTTACTTCAGAAGAATTTGCAATGATCAAGAGTCATACTTACTATTCATATCACATAATTAATACAATCGCAGGACTTCAGCATATTGCAAAATGGGCGGCATATCATCACGAAAAGCTTGATGGTAAAGGATATCCGTTTCGATGCAAGGCGGATGAGCTCGACATTCAGTGCAGAATTATGACAGTGGCGGATATTTTCACTGCCATTTCTGAAGACAGACCATACAGAAAAGGAATGGACAGAGAAAATGTGTATAAAACAATAAAAGAACAGGCTGATCTTAAACTTCTCGATTCAAAGATTGTTGAAATGCTTTTTGATAATTATGACAGAATTGATCATCAAGTCCGGGAAAAACAATCAGTTGCCAAAGAATATTATGAAAACAAATTCATGAAAGTCCTTGCAATGTCTTCCGATGATTCAGCCATTCAGTCGAAGCTTGTTTTCAGTAAATCGGACGGCAGTCACGACCAGTCGATTCTTTTCTATAAAAATTGATAGTTGTTTACTATTGTTTGTATAACTGCGCTTCAACAAAAAATCTAAAAAGGGGTTCCGTACCTGCGGAATGTGTTGTATTTTATTGAATTTCCTGAAAAAAAGTGGTGGTCCCGACAGGAGTCGAACCTGTTGCCTATCACTTAGGAGGCGATCGCTCTATCCGTCTGAGCTACGGGACCTCGGGTAAATATTCTAACGGATCAACGGGTTTTACGCCGTTTCTGACTTCAAAATGGAGATGCGGACCTGTCGCACGACCTGTCCTTCCTGAGATTGCGATCTGTTCGCCTTGTTTCACTTCAGCACCTTGAGATGTCAGAATCTTGGAGTTGTGAGCATAAATTGTAAACAAGTCACTGCCATGCTGAATGATGATAACCAGTCCGTATCCGCCTCTGTCACCTGAAAATATCACTTTCCCCGATGCTGCGGCATATACGCTCGTTCCTTCCGGGCATCCGATGTCGATCCCTTCATGCTTATTTCCCCATCGAACGCCGAATGTTGATGTCACAACACCCTTTGCAGGCCAGATGAATTTCGAAGAGAAAGCTTTTGCGGAGCTTTTTTCGGTCGGTTCGATCTTTTTTATACTGTCTGATCTTTCATTTTTCTCTTTTGAAAGAACTGTTGTGCCCGTGTTATCTTCAGCCGGAGCCTTGACATCGGGGATGAAGAGGTAATCCCCTTCACTAAGCTTCGTTTCGTCGGCGATGTTATTTATTTCCTTGAGTTTGTCAACTTCGGTTTTGTAAAGTCTTGAGATGGAATAAAGTGTCTCGCCTTTTTTGATCTTGTGATAGATACCGAAAGGGGCGGCACATGAAATAAAAAGAAATATAACTGATGTGAATATGAGAATATTTTTTATAACCTGCTCCATTCAAATATCGGAGGATTATAATTTTTAAAAAAAACCAAGTCAACAACATTGCTAAAAAGAATTGTTGCAACTATATTTGTCCGGATATTTATCGGAAGGTATTACATTGAAAAAAATCACTATCAACCGTACGAGCTGGGTTTTTACAACTTATTTTGCAGAAGGTCTCCCTTATTCACTTATTGCGGCGCTTCCTTCGATAATGTTCAGAGATACCGGTGCAGACCTGTCAACGATAGGATTCCTGTCACTGCTTAACATTCCGTGGGTCGTAAAATTTCTGTGGGCGCCTTTTGTCGATTCTCATTCATCATTAAAAAAGTGGATATATTCAACGGAACTTGCCATCACTTCCGCAATGGTGATGGTAACATTCTCGCTTTTTTTTGATAATCGCAGTCCGGTACTGCTTTTTCTTGCTCTCGGTTCAATATTTTCGGCTACACACGATATTGCTGTTGACGGTTTTTACATGGATGCACTGGATGCAGAAACTCAGAAAAAACAGATAGGGTTCAGAGTTCTCGCATACAGAATTGCACTTGCCGCAGGTTCCGGAGTTATTGTCACGATCGGAACGGTTTTTTCATGGCAGTGTGCCTATGCCACAGCTTCAATTTTTATGCTGGCACTTTATCTTTTCCACAGGTTTTTTCTTCCTGATCCTATCAGAGAAAGCAGGTCGGCAACCAGTCCAGTCATTCCTTTCAAGGATGCTTTCACGGTTTATCTCAAAAAAAATAATCTGGTGTATGTGCTTGTTTTTATTGTGTTTATGCGTGCCGGAGAATATCTGCTCGGACTTATGAAAGGTCCGCTGCTTGTCGATATGGGAATAAAAGTTCATATCGGCTGGATGTCGGCAGGCGTTTCAATTCCGGCTTCAATACTGGGTGCAATGGCCGGAGGTTTTGTAATTTCAAAATACACGATGGAAAAATCAGGTATTCCGGTAATAATTTTTCAGAATGTGACAAATCTCCTCTATGCATGGCTGGCATTCAGATATATTGGAGCGCAATCGCAGGAATTTTCTATAATTTCAACCTGTTTTGTTATCGGTGTTGAAAGTTTTTCAAGCGGTATGGGAACGGCGCTCCTTATGATTGTGCTGATAAAATTGTGCGATATAAAATATCAGGCATCACATTATGCCATAGGTTCAGGGATCATGGCTCTGAGCGGAACGGTATTTAACAGCTTCGGAGGAATTGTGGCTGAAAACATAGGTTACAGCTGGTTTTTCATTGTATCTTTTTTCATAGCAATGCCCACCATTTTTGTCTTTAAAAAAACAATAGAATAATGGTAAATTATTTGACCGCGTACTAAGTTTCGCTATAATCGCTCGATTGTTTTTTTCTGATTTCTAATTGATTATGTTTTTTAACAGGTGCTAAAATGGCAGTAATCGGCGGTAAGTATTTGAATCTTGAAGAATTTTACGGTATTGTGATAAAAAATGAGAAGGTGGAGCTTTCCAATGAAGCTGTCTCTGAAGTTGAAAAAAGTTTCATCTTTTTAAAGGAGTTTGCAAAAAACAGGACGATCTACGGTGTCAACACCGGGTTCGGTCCGATGGCAAGATACAAGATAAATGATTCCGATGTGGAACAGCTTCAGTTGAATCTTATCAGAAGTCATTGTGCAGGTTCCGGCAAAATTCTGCCTGAGATATATGCCAGAGCTGCGGTGCTTGCAAGGCTTAATTCGCTGATGCTTGCCTATTCCGGAGTTCATAGTGACACTGTAAAACTGCTTGCCGAGTTTCTTAATAATAACATTTCACCGGTGATATATGAACATGGCGGAGTGGGAGCGAGCGGAGATCTTGTTCAACTTGCGCACCTTGCTCTGAACCTTATCGGAGAAGGAGATGTCTATCATCACGGTCATATAGTTCAGGCTTCTTCTGTTTTTGAAAAGCTGGGGCTGAAACCACTGAGAATGCACCTGAGAGAAGGGCTTGCTCTTATTAACGGAACTTCAGTGATGACAGGTATCGGCATAATGAATCTCATCATGTCAAAAAGGGTTTTAAACTGGATGGTTGCCGGTTCGTCGATCATGATGGAAGTTGTCGGATGTTATGATGATCACTATTCGGTTCAGACCAACAGTGTAAAACTTCATCAGGCACAGAATGCCGTTTCAGTAAAACTTTCCAAACTTCTCAATGGCAGTCTACTTGTAAAAAGCAGAAAGATAAATATGTACGAAAAAGAGCTTCAAAGCGGCTATATTGATGAAAAAGTTCAGGAATTCTACTCAATAAGATGTGTTCCGCAGGTTCTCGGGCCAGTTCTTGATACACTTGATTTTTCAGAAAAGATACTTTTTGATGAGTTGAATTCCGTTAATGATAATCCTGTGATAGACCACAATGCACAATTTGTTTTCCACGGCGGAAATTTTCATGGGGATTATGTGTCATTTGAAATGGACAAGATGAAAACTGCGATCACAAAGCTCACAATGCTTTCGGAAAGGCAGATCAACTATCTGATGAATCCAAAACTCAACGAAAAGCTACCGCCTTTTGTTAATCTCGGGCGTCTCGGATTCAATTACGGAATGCAGGCCGTTCAGTTCACTGCTGTTTCGACTACTGCTGAAAGCCAGACTCTTTGTTTTCCAAATTATATTCACAGCATTTCAAGCAATAACGACAATCAGGATATAGTCAGCATGGGGACAAATTCGGCAAATATCGCAAGAACTGTGATAGAAAATGCATTTGAAGTTGTTTCTATCGAGCTTATCGCTCTTATTCAGGCTGTTGACTGTCTTGACTGCTCCAGAGAAATGTCAGAAAACACAAGAGATATCTATCACGATCTTCGCAAAGTGATACCTGTTTTCAAGGAAGATTCTCCGAGACATCATGCGGTAAGGTTGATGAGAGAGTATATTTATTATAACGATCTGAAAATATGAGGTGATATGAAGACAGCTCTTGTTACAGGCGGGTCGAGAGGAATCGGAAAGGCGATATCGCTTAAACTTGCAGGCGACGGATTCTTTGTGTTGATAAATTATAAAAGTAATGAAGCGGAAGCTGTTAAAACGCTTGATCTCATTAAGGAAAATGGCGGTAATGGAGAGCTTTTGAAATTTGATGTTGCCGACAGAGCTGAAGTCAGAAAAGCTATTGACGAATGGAAATCGGCAAATGAGGGAAATTTTATCGAAGTTCTTGTGAATAATGCCGGAATAAGAAAGGATAATCTGCTTATGTCGATGGAAGACAGCGAGTGGGACTCTGTTATTGATACAAATCTCAATTCACTTTACTCGGTAACTTCGGCAGTTATAAGGGATATGATGTACAACAAATCGGGAAAGATTGTTAATATTTCTAGTCTTTCCGGTATAAAAGGACTTCCCGGACAGATTAATTATTCAGCTGCAAAAGCCGGAATGATCGGTGCTACGAAAGCACTTGCTCAGGAAGTCGGCAGAAGAAATATTACGGTAAATGCTGTTGCGCCCGGATTTATCCACACCGAAATGATAGAAGGCATTGACGAAAAGGAGTTCCGCAAACTGATTCCGCTTGGAAGATTTGGAAAAGCTGAGGAAGTTGCAGGAGTTGTCTCATTTCTTGTTTCAGATGCTGCGACTTACATCACTGGTGAAGTTATTTCGGTTAACGGCGGATTATACACTTAGATTCGGGGAGATATATGAGAAGAGTAGTTGTTACAGGGATCGGAATTCACTCATGCATCGGATATTCTGTTGATGAAGTGAGGGATTCTCTTTTCAATGGCAGAAGCGGAATAGTTTTTGAGCAGGCTCGAAAAGATATGGGCTTTCGCAGCGGTCTGACCGGAAAAGTCGATATGCCCGATCTGAAAGGCAAAATATCAAGAAGAGAAAGGATCGGTATGGCGGAAGAAGGATTTTATGCATATGCTGCAACAGAACAGGCTTTCAATCAGGCAAAAATAGACCTCGATTTTCTCGAAAAGAACGAAGTGGGGATACTTTACGGCAATGACAGTTCGGCAAAAGCTGTTGTCGAGTCTTCCGAAATAATGAGAGAAAAGAAAGACACGATGCTTCTTGGCAGCGGAGCGATATTTCAGGGAATGAACTCGACTGTCACAATGAATCTTGCAACTATTTTCAAACTTCGCGGTATAAATTTTACAATAAGCGGAGCCTGTGCAAGCGGTTCTCATGCTATCGGTATCGGTTATTTTATGATACAGCACGGTTTTCAGGAGATAGTTCTCTGCGGCGGCGCTCAGGAGGTCAATCCTGAATCAATGGCGAGCTTTGACGGTCTCAGTGCCTTTTCAACAAGAGAGGATGAGCCTCACAAAGCATCAAGACCTTTTGATATTCATAGAGACGGTCTTGTTCCAAGTGGCGGTGCGGCATCTCTGATACTTGAAAGCTATGAAAGTGCCATGAAAAGAGGCGCTCCGATACTTGCAGAAGTGATCGGCTACGGTTTTTCATCAAATGGAAGTCATATTTCGGTTCCGAATGTTGACGGACCTCTCAGATCGCTTAAGATGGCAGTTGAGCAGTCTGGTTTGAAAATAACAGATATCGATTATGTCAATGCACATGCGACTGCTACTCCGGCAGGTGATATGAATGAAGCCAAGGCTATTGATATGGCTTTCGGCGATTACAAACCGTATATCAGCAGTACAAAATCAATGACAGGACACGAATGCTGGATGGCCGGGGCAAGTGAAGCGGTCTATTCGATAATAATGATGCAAAACGGTTTTGTCGCTCCGAACATCAACCTCATCGAGCCTGGAGAAGAGGCGAAAATGCTTAATATCACTGCTGAAACCATTCAGACAAAAGTTGACACAGTGCTTAGTAATTCATTTGGATTCGGCGGGACTAACTCGACAATTATATTAAAGAAATTCGTTAAATAATTTTTTTGAGGGGAATTATGAAAAGAGAAGAAATCATTGCAAAGATCATCAGTTTTATGAGTGAAGAATTCGAAGTCGATCCATCTACAATTCAGCCTGATGCAAATTTGATGCAGACACTTGACCTTGACAGTCTTGATCTGGTTGACCTTGTTGTCATCATCGAAAAGAATTTCGGTTTCAAAGTTGAAGCGAAGGACTTTGTCAATATCAAGACTTTCAACGATTTCTATGATTATGTCTGCACCAAACTTGAAAAACCAGCAGAATAATATCAGACCGGTGCTTTTATAATGTCAAAATGGACAGGCAAAAGCAGAGGCGGATCAACAGGTTACAAACTTTTTAACATTTTTCTGAAATATGGCGGACTTCCTCTGGCCTATTTTGTGCTGAAGTTTGTGGCGCTGTATTTCATGGTATCGGCACCGGTTTCTGTGAAAAGTCTTTACCGGTATTTCAGAACTGCCCATAACTACGGACGGTTTAGAAGTTTTTACAGCATCTATCTCAATTTCATCGCTCTGGGTGAGACGATAATCGACAGAATGGCAGTAATAATGGGAATGTCAGATAAGTTCTCGTTCAATTTTGAAGATGAGCCGGTACTGCGTAAAAGTGTTGAAAGTACAGAAGGATGCCTGATGATAAGTGCACATGTCGGAAACTGGCAGGTGGCGCAGGCATTTCTGCACAGGTTCAGCAGGAACAAAGTGAATATTGTGATGCTCGATGTTGAAAATGAGAGAATAAAGCAGTTCATCAAAAATTCAGTGGGTGGCGATAATGTCAATATTCTGCTGATGAATAAGGGAATGGATTATCTGCTGGATCTGGTAAAAGCCTTTAAAAATAAGGAGGTCGTCTGCCTTCACGGTGACAGATTCATCGAAGGTTCAAGGACTGCCGAAGTTGATTTCTTTTCGATGAAAGCCGAATTTCCTCTTGGTCCTTTCGCTCTTGCCAAAAAGTTCAAAGTCCCGGCTTCTTTCACTTTTGTGATGAAGACAGGCCGGAAAAATTACAGTTTCTATGCGACAGAGGCGAAAGTGTATGACAACGAAGCTGAAATGATGGCTGATTTCGTGAAATCGCTTGAAAATATTCTGAAAAAATATCCGCTCCAGTGGTATAATTATTTTCCGTTCTGGAAGGTGGAACAATGAAATTTCTCCTTATTTCGGCAAATACATGCACTGAGCCATATCCTGTCTATCCGCTTGCTCTGACATATCTTTCGACTGCTTTGCGTAATGAATTCAAGGATATGGAAATTGTGATTTATGATGTGAACATTCATGGTGGCAGTGATCTTGGAAAATTTGTTTCAGAACTAAGGCCCGATTTCACAGGGATAAGTCTGAGAAATATTGATAATGTTAATCTTTACAACGGAAAGAATTACATCAATGATTACAGAGAGTTGGTGAAAACCGTAAAAAACAGCTCAAATTCAGTTGTAATTGCCGGCGGTGCTGGGTTTTCAATATACCCTGAGAAACTTTTTGCCTATCTTGGTTGTGATTTAGGAGTCTGCGGAGAAGGGGAGAGCACACTTGTCGAACTGGTGAAAGCTCTGAAGAACAAGTCGGATCTTTCAGGTATCGAAGGACTTGTCCATTTGCATGACGGTAAAGTCGTTGTGAATAAAAGAACCGGTTATTTCAAAGGGATATCTTTTGACATTGATGAAAAACTGAGCGATTTCTACTGGACTGGAAGCGGGATGATGAACATTCAGACAAAAAGAGGCTGTCCGTATCATTGTGTTTACTGCTCATATCCGGTAATTGAAGGGCGGACTGTGAGAATGCTAGATCCGGAATCCGTTGTAACGACTATTGAAAAGTCGGTTGCCAGAGGGCTTGATTACTTCTTTTTTACCGATTCAGTTTTTAATATGAATGCCGATTATAACAGGCAACTTGCTGAACTTATTATTAAAAGAGGGATAAGTGTAAAGTGGGGCGCATATTTCAGACCTGCCGGAACGACCTTTGAAGATCTTGAACTTTACAAAAAAAGCGGACTCACACATATTGAATTCGGAACAGAGTCATTCAGCGACAGCGTTTTGAAAAGTTACGGGAAAGAGTTCAGTTTTGAAGATATAAAAAATTACACCGAAATGTGCCGCGAACTCAAAATCTACAACGCACATTTTCTGATCCTCGGCGGATACGGTGAAACAGAACAGACACTTGCTGAAACTTTTGAAAGATCAAAGGAACTGCCGTGGACTGTGTTCTTTCCGTTCATTGGAATGAGAATTTATCCGCACACCCCGCTTTATAAAATATGCCTTAATGAATCGGTCATAACAGCTGATGATGACCTCATGCAATCTAAATACTACCTTGCTAAAGATGTCGACCTTTCAAACGAAAAACTGAAAGCCGCCGCACTTGCCACTGGCAGAAAATGGGTCTTTCCCGATGAAGACCATTCAAAGATCCTCAAAAAAATGAAAAGCCGCGGCAAAAGAGGTCCCCTCTGGGAATTCCTGATAAGCTGAAAACATAACGCCACTAAATGCTGATAAAGCCATAATTTTTTTAGCTTTTTTAGCTAAATTTGCCATAGCGAAAATTTTGACATATAATCAAAACCAAGAATTTTGACATAGCTTTTTTGGTAAGGGAATGAGGCTTATCATGTGTTTTTATTAAACGAATTAGGGAGAAAGTAGATGAAGGTATTATTCATGGCGTTTATTGTTTTGTTTTCAATGAGTTTGTTTGGTGCAGACTATGAATTCTGTTCTGCTGATAATTTTTTAGAAGGTG
>DAOQAY010000038.1:0-22882 GCA_035354435.1 bacterium | reverse complement strand
TGTGATTTTTTATTCATATATATGTTCCGGCAAAGTTCAGTTCAGGTTGTATTAATTTTTCGACAGGGTGTCAAGAAAATAATTAGATGTGTATCAATCGGTTGACAAACCAATTTTTAAAGTTTAATTTTCATAACCTTCTTGATCAATTCATCTTTCACGATGTACGGAAGTGTGATGTGGTCGTTATTTTTGTTGATCCCGTTATATTCAATACAGGTTTCGATGGAATGTTCATTTCTTGCCCATGCTCTTCTGCCGACTCCGCCCATGACATCCCACGGAAATGCTATGTCGATAATAGCGTCGATTCTTTCGCTTCCGTCAAGCACCATTCCGAATCCGCCGTTTATCGATTTGCCAATTCCGACTCCGCCGCCGTTATGGAGCGCGACGAGGCTCATTCCCCTTGCACAGTTCCCTGCGAATATGTTTGTAGCCATGTCCGCCATTATGTTGGAGCCGTCCTTTATATTTGATGTTTCGCGGTACGGGCTGTCTGTTCCGCCTGTATCGTGGTGATCTCTGCCGAGCATGATCGGTCCTACTATTCCGTTTCTGACCATCTCGTTGAATTTCTTAGCGATTCTGGTTCTGCCATAAGCATCCTGATAGAGAATTCTTGCCTGAGTTCCGACAACGAGCTTGTTTTTCATCGCATCTTTCACCCACTGATAATTGTCTCTATCCTGATATCTGAGCTCTTCACGGCAGGTCTTTATCACTTCAGCGGCGGCGGCATCTGTTTTTATGAGATCTTCCTCTTTTCCGCTGAGGCACACCCATCTGAAAGGTCCGTAACCATAGTCAAAAAGCTCAGGCCCTAAAATATCTTCGACATAGCTCGGCCAGATGAATCCTTCAAAAGTATCAACTCCGTTTTTCGATATCTCCTTCACACCTGCATCAAAAACGGCTCTCATGAAAGCATTGCCGTAATCAAAGAAGTAAGTCCCTTTACCTACCAAGCTTTTTATCACATTATAATGTCTGCGGAGCGTTTCATCCACCATTTTGCAGAACTTCGCTTTGTCAGTTCCGAGCAGTCTTGTTCTTTCTTCAAAAGTGATCCCTGCTGGGCAGTATCCGCCGTCATAGACTGCGTGACAGCTTGTCTGATCGCTGAGAAGATCGATATGGCAGTTGTTTCTGTCCGCATATTCTAGCAGGTCTACAATATTTCCGTGGTATGCGATGCTTACCGGTTCTTTTTTTGCAATGAATTCAGCCGCTTTGTCAAACGCCTCTTTCGGCGAATCAGTCACGATCGACACCCAGCCCTGAGAATGCCTTGTCTCAATTCTCGATAGGTCAACTTCTGCAAATATTCCGACACCTTTTGCAATTTCAACAGCTTTGGGCTGTGCGCCGCTCATTCCGCCAAGACCGCTCGAAACGAACATTTTGCCGCGGAGGTCGCCGTCCCACGGAACGCCGAGTTTCATTCTTCCTGCGATGAGAATTGTGTTGTAAGTGCCGTGAACTATTCCCTGCGGACCGATATACATCCACCCGCCGGCAGTCATCTGTCCATAGTTTGCCACACCAAGTGCCGCAGCACGGTTGAAGTTGTCGATATCGTCAAAAAGTCCGATCATGAGTCCGTTTGTGGTGATTATTCTTGGTGCACTTGAATGCGATTTGAAAAGTCCGAGCGGATGACCGCTATGAAGAACAAGAGTCTGTTCGTTAGTCATCACTTCAAGGTATTTTTTAATAAGCCTAAACTGCATCCAGTTCTGGCAGACCTGACCGGTTTCCCCATAAGTTACAAGCTCATACGGGTAAAGCGCGATAGCGAAATCAAGATTGTTATCGATCATCACCTGAAACGCCTTTCCTTCGATACAGTTCCCCTTGTATTCATCAATCGCTCTGCCATAAATCCGGCCAACTGGACGGAACCTGTAACCGTATATCCTGCCGCGCGTCATCAGCTCATCAAAAAATTCAGGAGCAAGCGCCTCGTGCAGTTCTTCGGGAATATAACGGAGAGCATTTCGAAGGGCGAGCTCGACCTCACGCTGGTTGAGAGTCAGTTCTCTTTTCGGCGCTCTTCTAATTCCATCCTTAAACTTCGGATATTCAGGCAGAACTGCATCCAGCTTAACAGTCATCGCCTTTGAAATGTCAAAATTGCTCAGCATTACCCAACTCCTGTATATTGTTAAGAATTTTCCATAATTTTTTTCAGATCTTCTGGTTTGGGGAGATATTTCTCCAGTTCTTTCGGTAGTTTTTTATCAATTTTATATGTTCCGACTCCAACAGGTGAATTTGTATATTTAAATGCAAACTCTACAATAGATTTTGACTTTTCTTTACACAAAATAATTCCTATAGATGGATTTTCATGCTCAAGCTTTACAATCTCATCAAGAGCTGCAAGGTAAAAATTCATTTTACCGGCATATTCCGGCTTGAATTTTCCTGTTTTTAGTTCAATTGCAACAAGTGATTGAATACCTCTGTGAAAAAATAAAAGATCGACAAAAAACTCTTCGCCATCAACAACGAGTCTGTACTGATTCCCCAAGAATGAAAACTCACGGCCGAGAGCCATCATAAATTTTTTAATATTTTCAACAATTTCCCTTTCAACCAGCAACTCATCATTTTCATCATCGACTTGAATAAAATTAAGCATCAATTCATCACGAAACGCAGCAATTG
Organism: bacterium; assembly: GCA_035354435.1. Taxonomy (GTDB): domain Bacteria; phylum UBP6; class UBA1177; order UBA1177; family UBA1177; genus JAKLDO01. The sequence continues at coordinate 20,209 of DAOQAY010000038.1, read as the reverse complement.
CATGTTTTTTGATTTTTTCAGGCAATGTCTTATCAAAATTATTCTCAATTTTTCCTTTATGCTTGTAAAGGTCTGTTTCAATGTGATAACCGAGCAACTCAACTGTCCACTGATTAAATGCCGAACATTCAATATAAAAATTACGCTCTTCTATATCATTGATTTTGTTTAGGATCAAAATGTGGGCTGTAAAACTCACTCGAAAAAAGAAATTTAAAAACTGATCCGAACTTAATCTTCCTAATTGGGCAGTTGCTGACTGCCCGATTTCAAGAAAAGAGTAATTTTCATAAAACTGTCTCATATTCTTAAGATTTCTAACAGAAAACCCTTTTATTCCTTTGAAATCATTTTGAATTTCTTTGGATATATGATCCAGAACTTTTGCTCCCCAGTTTCTTTCAGATATTTTTACAGAAAGCATCCGTCCAATATTAAAATAAAGAACCAGAATTTCTTTGTTTATTGTTTTCGCAGCATTGTAACGACTTCTTCTTATGTTATCTTTTATTTCAAGAACAAGCGATTGAAGCATTTCTTCAGATTTCATATTCTAACTCCAAGAAATCAAACAAAACCGCATCTTAAATAACAAAAACTGCCCGAATATAACATCATAGAAAAAATGTTTCAAGGATTAGTTTTTATGTTTTAAAAGCGATTATGCAGATAGTGACCAAAATTTATTTAACGAGAAGGTTAATCCCTTCTTGGTAGTTTTCTAAAATATTATTTATGTGCTTATTGTTTAGGCTTTTTGCAGCATCCATCATTTTTTTTATTATTTTAATGTTTAAATCAAGACTCTCTTTATCCCCAATCATCTTATAATAATAGCCATAATGCAGTCGTGACCCAATATTAAAATCAAAATATTCATAGAAATCATCTATACCAGCTTTTTGCAACAATTCTGACACCTTATCCAGACATTCCAGAGTCTTTTCTTTGTCATTTTTCATTATTACTATTCTGCATAAGTTTAAAGTTATAATTATTTTTAATCTAATTTTTGACTTTGCAAGCACATCATCGCTAAATATAAAATTAAACGCTTTAACAAAATAAGTCTCTGCTTCAGAAAAACAATAATTAGTCATTTTCATATTTCTTTCGGCAAGATAAAGCGCTCCTCTTGACATATATAAGTTTCCTATTGAATTGAATAAACCAAGTAGATCATCTTCAATATCTATCTCTTTCTTAAACATCATTTTCCAGTAAATGTTTAGTGAGTCTTCTAGAATTGATCTTGCCCTTTCCCATATTTTTAATTTTGTAAGACATTGACCGGCACCATTTAATATTTGAGCTTTTTGTAATTTATACAAATCACTTTCTTCAGCCAAATCATCTATTTCTTTAAGTGCTAACTCGCAATAATCTAAGGCAGAATGCATTTTTCCAGACTTCATATAAAAATGACTAATATGCCTCAAATAAAACAATCTGACATCGGTTCCATTTTCAAGGCTTATAGCTTCTGAGCACACTTTTATTGCTTTTTCATAAATACCTCGCCTTCCTAAAAGTTTCACATAAGGTCTCGAGAATACAAAACTTTTATTCAACTCGAAAGCCTTATCATAATATTCTATTGATCTCTCATAATCCCTATTTATTTCAAAAAGTATTGCTTTTAGAAGTAATAATTTTGAAAAAGCAACCTTGTCTTCATAGAACAAATTCTCATCTATTTCTTCAACCTCTTTAGGAACTTTTTCATAGTTTTTGATAGTTGAAGAAATTGATTTTGAACCCATAAATTCTTCATAGAAACAGAAGATCGCAGAAATAAATTTGTTAGATGTTTCTAAAAGCATTTCTTTATCTTTTTTTAAAGTAGAAATTTCTTCTCTTTTTTTATAAAAATAAGCGATGTCAATTTCTTCAGATTTTTCCGAAACCTCTTTTTCGAGTATATAAATTTTTTCCTCAAGAGTTTTTATATAAGGATATGAAAGTTTGTTGTAGTTGCTTTTTTCAATATTATTTTCATGTTCTTTTTTTAAACTTATAAGTTTTTCAACACTATACTTTATTTCATCTGAATCAATTTCTTTGTGACATCTTCTACAAAGCCATATCGCATTATTTATATTAGATTTTTGATCATCCGTCATTTTTGGATCGAATCTATTATTCTCTCCTTGTCTTCTACCTCTTATATGTGCTGCTTCGCCCAAGTTTACAAAATCGGTATCATTTGAATTTGGCTTAGATGTTATGATCTTACATTTAGTGCACATTTCACCAGCTCTTTTTCTCAGCACTTCAATCGTATTTTTGGAAAAATCACCTTTCATTTTCTAAGTCTCGCCAAATTCAACAATTTAATATTATTAAAAAAACCTTGTTAATCAATAAATACAAAACAGCTTTCACTCCCAAAAATCTGATCCAATTTCAATTAAGTTTCCTTCGGGGTCGGCGATCATGGAGGAGCGCATTTTCCAGGGTTCGTTGCGGGGAGAATAGATTGGTGTGGCTCCGTTTCTGATCATTTTTGAGAAGAAGATGTCAACATTTTCAGGGTTTCCGACATTGATTGCAAGCTCGAATGTTCCGTTCAATCCAGTCGGATATTCGGGAGTTTGTCCAAGTAATTCAGAGAGTTTCGCCCTTTCATACATTGCGAATCTTATTCCTTAGTGCCTGAATTCGGCATAAGGTCCTGATCCATCCCATTCAATTTCAATTCCGACCACATTTTTATAGAAATCCACCATTCTTTTAAGGTCATTAACAAAAAGACCGATCATGTCGAATTTGATTTTCATTGCTGTCTCTCAAAGAAATTTTCCGGATTTTAACTTCAACAGAAAAATGTTTCAAGTTAACAGATCAATTCACTTTCTGCAGAACTTTTCGACTGCGGTGCCGAGGAGCGATCCAAGTATTGATGTCATGATGAATATGGGAATGAGGCTGAACGGTTCTTTCCAGGCGATGAGGATCGCAACGGGTGTCAGGACTGCAAAAGAGACTGTCAATCCTTTCAGATATCCTGCCATTTTAAGGTCGGTCGCGGTCAGAAGGAATCCGACTATCACCCACATTGAAAACGCGGAAATGTCCGCATCGACCGGCAGTTTCTGAAATATCATTGGAATGACATCGATTATGCCTGCACCAGCTCCAAGAAGCATTCCTTTAAAATGTCTGTTCATTGCGACTTATACTCACTTTCCCATTTTTCTGATGATGACTGCGGCGATGAGTGCTTCAAGGAGGCTCAGCGGTACTGCGAAGAAAAAGATGCCGGTGGGGAGCACGCCGAGATTGTATGTGACGACCCACATCATGACAAATCCTGTGAATCACGAAAGAAGCGTTGTCTGGATGACTGTGAATTTTTTCAGCATGATGAAAATGGCTATGGCGAACAGAAGCGACCAGAACACCCAGAGCGCCCCGTTCACCGGTTCAGACGGAAATATCATCCCTATCCTTTCGTAATGCGCCGCCCAGAAATACTTCAGGAGGACTTGATTCCTCGCAAATTCGGAAATGACGATCCAGACTGTTGCAAGCAATATCGGCAGAACTGTTTTCTTCAGCCAATTCATACCGTTACCTCCACAACTGTTTTATCTTTCCAAATACCGTAAAATATATCCCAGATCGATCACTCTTTCAAGAAATAAGTAGCAGCATAAGTTTTTTTGCCTTCAGTGGAGAAAACCTGTATTTTAATCTGTTATTTTAAATGTTTTGAGGTTTCATGAAAATATATGTCGATGCAGATGCAATTCCGGGAATGATCCTGGAAATTCTTTCAAGAGCGGTGTTTCGGAAAAAAATTTATATGGTCCTTGTGGCAAACCAGCTGAAAACAGGCAATTTCTCCCAGTTTGTAAGTGCTATCGTCGTTCCGGGCGGTGCTGATGTCGCCGATGACAAGATAGTTGAGCTCATGGAGGAAGGTGATCTCGTAATTACCGCTGACATTCCGCTTGCTTCAAGAGTTGTCGGGAAAAAAGGATTCGCACTTAATCCGCGAGGAGAATTTTACACCGAAGAAAATATCAGAGCCCGCCTTTCAATGCGTAATTTCATGGATGAACTCAGGGGTTCAGGCGTTGACACCGGCGGACCCGCATCTCTCAACAATAAACATAAACAGCAGTTCTCTCAAGCACTTGATAAGTTTCTGGCAAAATATTAAACAACAAATTGCGGACTTTTTTGCCTTAGGTAGAAAAAACTTGTATGGCACTTCGGAACGGCTTATTTTAATGAACTGGTTTGATGGAGAAATAAATGCTTTTTCAATTTGAAGTAAAAACATCTGTGAGAACGCAGATGATTGATATTACTGCTGAAATACAGAAATTTGTTATCGAAAGCGGAATCAAAGAAGGTCTCGCCGTGATACACATTCCTCATACCACAGCGGCAGTGACAATCAACGAAAATGCCGACCCTGATGTTCAGAAGGACATGACAAAGTTCATGGACAGACTGATACCGCACGAGAACTGGTTCGCCCACTCGGAAGGCAACAGCGACAGTCACATAAAATCATCACTTTTCGGATGTTCACAGACAGTCATCATTGAAAAAGGAAGGCTTATTCTCGGCACATGGCAGGGAATATATTTCTGCGAATTTGACGGACCGAGAACAAGAAAAGTGTTTGTGAAAGTGATCTAAAGATTAAAGCAGTTTCAAAATATCGTTTTCGATTTTTTCGGGAGTTGTCGCTGGAGCGAATCTTTTTACCGGTTTTCCGGTTCTGTCAATAAGAAATTTTGTGAAATTCCATTTTATCATTCCGCCGATCGTTCCGGGAAGCTCTTTTTTGAGGTATTTATAAAGCAGATGTGCAAATATACCGTTTACTTTGATCTTTTCGAACATCTGGAAAGTAACACCGTAATTTATCATGCAGCCGTTAATTATATCGCTCGCCGTACCGGGTTCCTGATTTGCAAACTGGTTGCATGGAAATCCCAGTATTTCAAATCCTTTATCTTTGTGCTTTTCATAAAGCTTTTCAAGTCCTTCAAACTGCGGAGTGAATCCGCACTTACTGGCTGTATTCACGATCAGAACAACTTTTCCGCGATACTGCTCCATTGAGATCTCTTTACCTTGGAGCGAAGTTGCCTTGAAATTATAAAATTCACTCATCAGAAATACATTCCGAAATTCAATGCGCCGCCAAAAACCATTCCATAATTGTCAGAACTAAAATTTTTGACCGTTTTAAATAATGACACATGGAAAAGCTGAATACCGAATCTGGTTGCATAACTTTTGGGTGCTTTGAAATCAAAAGCGGCGTAATAAGAGACCATCGGTCCAAGTGAAAAGAACTTATCTTCTCTTTCAACACCTTTACCGTAATTATAGCTCATTCCTATGCCTGGCCCCGTAACAAAATCAGTTTTTTCAGTCACTTTAACCTTATATTCCATTGCAACATCAGATTCATACTGAAGCATCTTAAATGCAGCGCCGAAAAGTATCGGTCTGAAAACAGGGATCGTGACGATCATCGACCAGTCAAGTGACATCCTGAATTTCATCAACAGTTTTATATCGGCAACAGGACCGCCGTTTGTTCCAGCTGGCGATGCGACACACATTCTCATATTGTCATATCTGCCACCTGCCATCAATTCGAAACCGAACGCCCGTTCTTTATCAACCGAAGGAGTAATATCCTCTTCTTGGGCTGTCAAAATTGTCAAGGAACCGAAAACCGCAAAAATCATAAGAAAAACGAGAAGTTTCCTCATTTAGTGCACTCCCGAAATAAATTGTACCTGATTATTTTACACTCAAACCTGAACAAGTCAATCTTGACTATCGGATCAATAGTGTTTTTTCATAAAAGATCTGTTTTTTTCTTTAAACATAATTTTGGAATTTTTGAAATTTAACCATAACATTTTTTTGTTTTTTTCCTTGATTTATGATTAGTAGTAAGTTTTAATAACACTGGTGTTGATATTTAAATCTGGAGGTAACTATGTATTCTAGCTTACAAGATTCCTTTTCGAAAATGACAGGCCGAATGAAAAAATCAGCAATCAGAGAGCTTTTAAAACTGACCAATAAACCGGGACTTATTTCATTTGCAGGCGGACTTCCGGCTCCTTGCACATTTCCATCTGCAGAACTCATTGAAATTTCAAAGGAAGTTCTTGAAAAAGAGGCTTCGACAGCTCTTCAGTACGGAACAACAGAAGGCGACGATCTTCTCAGGGAACAGCTTGTAAAAAGATATGTTGCCATGGGGCTTTCCATCACCAAAAACAACCTCGTGATCACAACTTCAAGTCAGCAGGCACTTGATTTTCTCGGCAGAGTTTTTGTAAACGAAGGAGACAAAGTAATCGTTGAACTTCCAAGCTATCTTGGTGCAATTCAGGCTTTCTCTGCATATGGTGCAGACCTTGTCGGAATATGTTCTGATGAGCACGGAATGAGCTCTGTAATTCTTGACAGCACAATCACTGACCTTGTAAAAGCCGGTAAAAAACCGAAATTCATTTATATTATTCCAGACTTCCAGAACCCGGCTGGCGGAACAATGCCTGAATTCAGAAGGAAAGAGATTATTGAAATTGCTCATAAACACGAAATTCTTATTGTTGAAGACAGCCCATACAGAGAACTCCGTTTCGAAGGAACTCCACAGCCCACCATTTATCAGCTTGACACAAAAGGAATAACCATAACTCTTGGAACTTTTTCAAAAATATTTGTTCCAGGTTTTAGAATCGGATGGATCATCGCAGATCCGTTGATCATTGATAAATTTGTAACGGCAAAACAGGCTGTAGATTTGTGCACGCCAGCTTTTGTTCAGAGAATTGCAGCAAGATACATGGAAAAAGGTTATTTCGAGAAAAATCTTAGAGCCACTATTAAACTGTATGGACACAAGAAAAATGTAATGATGGAAAGCTTCAAAAAGTTTATGCCTGAAGGTGTAAAATGGACAGATCCTGAAGGCGGACTGTTCCTTTTCGTCTATCTTCCTGAACACATGGATGCGCAGAAACTTTTCATGACAGCGGTAGACAACAATGTCGCATTCGTCATCGGACAGGTGTTTCACTGTGACGGAAGCGGAAAAAATACAATGAGGATCAACTTCTCATTCTGCGACGACGACTATATTATCGAAGGTGCAAAAAGACTCGGCGACGCTATCAGAGCGTATAAATAATCATAAATTCGAATCAAAAATCCTTTTATTGCTCCATCTGCTACATTCTGATTTGTGCCGATATATCCTTGATAAAGATGAAAACCCAAAGTCTTACGAAGCGTGCGGGTTCCGATTCCGATTCTGATTTTATTTGAATAAAAACTCCGTCTTTTCAGGTTGTTACGGAATTAATTCAACACGACAGATATTGTGTAACAGGGGAAAGCAATTCATTACTGATTGAAAAACTTCCACTTTCCCCAGGAAGGTCCAACAAGTATTATCCGTAAGTATTCGCTGAAAACACTCCTTCTTTTTTAAGAAAATTGATCATTCTCTCAGGTACATTCTCAAATTCTGGTGGTTCAATTACCGTGACACAGACAGGATTTAGTTTTTCACGCAGAATCTTTAAACTGCCCGGGTTAATTTTGTTGACCGTCGCAATTACAATTATTCCGGTATTCAAAAGGTGCTTTATTGTTATAGTATCTTCAAGATTGATTTCCTCAGACTTGTAAACAAATTTTCCGTTTTCAAAAAGATATCTTTCAAGTTTTTCTGCAAATCCTGATGTGCTTTGAGAGTTCTCTTTTAAAAGTATCAATAAAGGTTTCTGTCCGTAACGGAGCTCTCTTTCATTTGCCGATACGGCACCTTTTTCATATACATTGTTCTCGAAGGTTATCTTTTCAAGAATAATTCCCCCTCCCCTGATTTCATATTTGCTGACAATAACAAATCTTCCTGTTTCCTGATTTAAATGAATCGGGTCAAAAGCAACGGGTTTACCAGTTTCAAAAAGACACTCAGCCGCTTCATGTTTTCCTACAGAATCACCATGTTTGTTGGATAGTGTCGATGTGTCGATGAGTTTGATAATTTGCAGAAGTTTAAGAGTTGTTCTTGCTGTTCCGATTTTGATAAAATATTCTTCGTTGCATTTTAAAGGTTCGTTCCCAAGCCAGAATACAGCGGCTTTAAAGTGTTTCGAGATTTGCGGAAGGGGTTCTCCTTCTTTGACCATTAACTCTCCACGGGTTGTATAGATCTGCTTTTCGAGAGTAACCCCTATTGCATTTCCTGCGGTTGCCGAAACTATTTCCGGAGTATTAAATGATTCGATACTCGATATACGGCTTTTTTCCCCGGATGGATAAAATGAAATGGTGTCACCTTTAGAAATAGTTCCGCTATTTACTGTGCCTGCATAAATTCTGCGATGATCATTCATTTCCGTAAAACGGTAAATATCCTGAACAAACATTCTGAAAGGGAGATCTTTTTCTGATTTTTTATTTTCAAATGACTCAAGAAATTCATAGACAGTTTTTCCATTATACCATGGAGTGGATTCACTGTTGTTGCGGATATTTGTTCCTTCAATTCCGCTTACCGGAACAAATCCCATTGGAGCAATTCCAATTTCTTTTAAGAAACTACCGAATTCCTCTCTGATTTTATTGAAACAATCAATTGAATAACCGACCAGATCCATTTTATTAACAAGAACAACTATCTGTCTTATTCCTAAAATTGAAAGCATATATCCATGTCTTCTGGAATTTTCCTGCACACCTTCATCTGCTGCAATAACAAGAAAAGCTGCCTCTGCACGGGATGCCCCGGTAACCATATTTTTCAAAAATTCAATATGTCCCGGTGCGTCAATTATAACGAAATCTCTAGTTCCTGTACTGAAAAACACTCGTGCAGTGTCGATTGTAATTCCCTGAGACTGCTCATCTTTCAACGCGTCAATTAAAAAAGCATATTCAAAAGGTCGTGAATTTATTTTGCAATAGTTTTTTATTGCTTCAAGTTTGCCGTCAGGAAGATTCCCTGTTTCAATAAGAAGCCGTCCTATTATAGTGCTTTTCCCGTGATCCACATGGCCGGCAAAAACAAGAGGGAATTTTTCACAATTCATCACATGTACCCGTTTTTTCTCAATGTTTCCAGTCCACCGCAATCATCTTTGTCTTGTGCCCGTCCTGATCTTTCAGCAATTTTAGAGAATTTACCGCTTTTAAGTTCTTCAATGATTTCATCAACTGTTGTCGCATCGCTTTCTACAGGAAATGTGCAGGGATAGCAACCGAGAGAGCGATATCTTTTTCCTTCACCCTGATTGTAATAAAGTGAAACTGTGGGGATATTTTCTTTTTTTATATATTCCCATATATTAAGTTCTGTCCAGTCAAGAAGCGGGTGAATCCTCAGATGTGTTCCAGGTGCGAAATCAGTTTTAAACTGATTCCAGAATTCAGGCGGCTGATCACCTATATTCCATTCATTTTCAACACTTCTCGGAGAAAAATATCTTTCTTTCGATCTGGAACCCTCTTCATCACTTCTGATACCTAAAATTATTGCTGTAAAGGATTCTTTGGAAGTGTCAATCTCATATTTCCCGGCAAGATGATTATAAATCATTCTCGGACCTTCACCGTTCAGAGTGGTTTTAAGAGCATGGGTTTTAAGGTTTTTACAACATGTTATTCTATCAACAGTACCGTCAGGGAAAGTTTCTTTCTTAGCAAGGGCATTTTCATTCATTCCGACGATCATATTCAACCCCCACTCTTTAGTGAGTTTGTCACGATATTGCGTCATTTCCGGGATTTTATACATTGTGTCAATATGAATAAGCGGAAAAGGTACATGGCCGAAGAAAGCTTTTTTTGTCAGCCAGAGAAGGACTGTACTGTCTTTTCCGATAGACCACAACATTCCAAGATTTTTAAAATTGGCATAAGATTCTCTGATGATGTGAATTGCTGTGCTTTCAAGTTTGTCAAGATGGTTCATCTTTTTTTCACTAAATTTAAGGATATTAATTTGTTGAAAATCTGTTCCAGTGATTTTTCGACACTTTCAGATGCAGTATCAATTGTAATTTCAGGCAAGACTGGCACTTCATAAAGATCGTCTACTCCGGTAAAAAATTCTATTTCTCCTTTTCTGGCTTTTTTATAAAGACCTTTCACATCTCTTTTTTCGCATACTTTAAGAGGTGTGGAAATGTATACTTCGACAAAATTCCGGCACTGGTTCCTTACAAAAGTTCTTGATTCTTCGTATGGAGAAATAAAAGAAGCTATCACAATAATTCCGTTTCTTTCAAGGATTGATGCCAGAAACCCCATTCTTTTAATATGGGCATTTCTTTCATTTCTTGAAAATCCGGTTTCCGGAAAAACATTTCTTACAAGATCGCCGTCAAGCTGTTCGCATTTAAGTCCCGATTCTTTTAATTTTTCAGACAATCTGTCTGCAAGGGTGCTTTTCCCGGAACCGGAAAGACCGGTAAACCATATAACAAAAGGAGTGTTACACATCATAGTTTTCATAAATAAATGCAAAATCTTTTTCTATCTGCTCTTTTGTAATTCCAAACTGGTCAAGAGAGTAAATATGTTCCGTTTTAAATTCTTTCTGCATTGAGGACTGTTCAGCGAGCGCTTTTTTCAATTTTTCACTTTTTTCCAGCCCGTAAAATGAGATTATTTTCTCAAAAGTCTCATCAAATCCGGTCATTATCTGTCTATGAGTTACAAGCATGAAATTTTCAGAATCCTTTTTCTTTTTTGCAACTTCATGAAAAGTTTCATAATAAAACAGTGAAGTCCGGTAAAGGTTCTGAAAATATCTTTTTTGTAAATTATCCGGCTGTCTGCTGAAATTATTTAATGATTCCTGAACCTTTTTTTCGAGTGACATCATTGATGGAACAGCTTCGGCAGGATTGCGTAAAATAAGAAGAATTTTAGGATTTTCAAATTCATTTTCAATTGAGTCAACACTGAAAAGAAGAGAAAAAGATTTTGAAAACATTCTCTTTTCACTTTTATAAATATTTTTTCTGTAAACATCCTTAAGATAGCATATAAATCTCTGCTGACGACTTACTTTCAGAAGTTCATTGCGGAAAGATTCCTCATTTTTAAAAATGTTCCATGAATAAAAATAGATCCATGAAAGAAGTCCGTCAAAAAATCTGAAAGAAAGTGCAATATCATCAGCTTCCATACGGGTGAGGCTCGTTTTATGGATTTTAGGATCATACACTGCATCAAAAGAGATGTTTTTAATAACCGGAAGCAGCGGTCTGATAATTTTCCTCATAGTAAGAGCCGGAAAAACCATCTGCCACAGATAAAATCCCTGAATATCATCACAGTTTTTTGTGATGAAACGGTGCACAAAAGTAGTTCCGCTTCGAAGATGCCCGATTAAAAAAATCGGATTTTTTAGTGATTGCTTAGCAGATTTCGGAAAAAAGATCCTGTCTAAAAACAGCGAAAAAAGCATAACTCCTGATATAAAAGCTCTGAAAATCAAAATGCCGATATACTTAAAACGGAAGCCGAACGCTTTATAGAGAATTTTGAGAATTTTGAGATTCTTTATCATTATTTTTCCCAGTGATATACCATTCCACCCATGAAATAACCGGCTCCGAAAGAAATCATTGCACCTTTTACGGTTTCGTTTTTCTCAGCACGCTGGTTTTCGTTAAAAAAGCTTTCAAGTACAAAGAGAGCACTCGGTGAACTGAAATTTCCGTATTTTAAAAAAAGTTCCTTTGATCTGGCAATCTGTTTTTCACTCAGTCCGAAAATTTCAGGTTCGGTAAATCTCATGAGTATCGGCATTCCGCCTTGATGAAGCGACCATTCACTAATTTCATTTTTGTCGATATTCATCGGTTTTATAATCATATCTCTGACTATTTCCGGCATGATGTCTTTTAAATTCTCTTCAAGAACAAGTTTTCCATCCGCCATTTTAAGAGATCCGCCAGCTTTGAAAGCAGTTCTGATATTGTCAATTTCCATCAAAGGAAGTTCAAAACGGTTTTTCAGTGATTCTGGAATAATCAGCAATCCGGCGGCACCGTCAGCAAAGAGCAGTGTTGTTTTCAAATTTTCTTTGAAGTCAGGATTTTCCATATCATAGGTCGGATTTGCTATCCATGAACATTGATCAAAAATAAATATTATTGCAGCCCGGTTATGGTTCTTACAATACTTAACAGCAGATTCAATTGAAAAAAGACTGGCTGCACAGCCGAGATAAGGTATCTCCTCCGGCGGATAATCAAGATTCAGTCCGTTTTCTGTCGAAATCTTGCTGGCGAGGCTCGGCAAAACATCTTTGTCCGATCTTATATTGTAAGAAACAGAAAGAAACCCGACATCTTCTTTTTGAAGATCATTCAGTAAATTTCTAACGATTTCGTTACCCCAGCTGAGCGGATGATAAGACGGATCGGCGAGCACTTTTTGAGGAAAGGCTTTTCTATCAAGTACTGAAGGTCGATATTTGATTCCAACTGAATTTGACACCCTTTTTGCAAAACGGTTGATTCGTCCGTTATCAATTTCTTTTAAATATATAGCATCAATGGCTTCTTCAGTTGTAAAAAGCTCGGGAAGCAGGCATTTTATGTCTGCGACGAACACCTTGTTAACCATAAACTACCTCGACAAGTAAATCAAAAGGAAAGTGAGTAAATAGCAAAAAACCGGCGCAATCATCCATACGACGCAATATTTTCCGACTGTGTTGTTTTTTATTGTACTTTTCCAGCCTTTTCTAGAAACACTAAGGGCAAAAAATGCTGCACTGTTGAGCTGAACCAGCGAAGTAGGAATTCCTCTGGTAACCGATGCAAGAAGCAGAAGAGTTGCAACGATGACAGCGATTACTGTGGCATCAACAGGATTTACTTTGACAATTTCTTTGCCGGTTGTTTCAGTTACTTTGTGTCCTAAAAGCGAACTACCGATCCCGAAACAGGGGGCAACGACAAGAACTGATAATATAATTACCGGCATCATTGCCGAAGTGCATCCGGTATTGATTTCATTCATTGTCAGAGAGGCGATGGGAGCGGCGGCATTTGCAACATTATTTGCACCTATTGAAAAAGCGACATATAAAGAAGCGAGGATCAGCACATATTTAAGAATTTTGTTGTTATTAATATCTGAAAAACTGTATCTGAAAACATTTTTACTGAATATTGGAACAATCCATTTCGAAATCACAAACATAAGAAAAAAGGAAACTACCGGAAGAATAAACCATGCCGGGATAATCTCGTAAAAAAGCTTATTCGAATTAAATCCGTCCAAAGCGGATGCGGCCCCGGCTATTGAAAGTACCGTTGACTGACTTGTTGACTGTGGAACGCCGATCAGATTTGCAAAAAACAGTGATAGAGATATGGAGAGAAGAATAGCGGAAGTGTTATATGGAGTAAAAAAAGACTGCTCAATAAGGCCTTTCCCCAGAGTAAGGCTTACTTCTTTCCCGGCTATCATCGCTCCCAGAAGCACCATAACTCCGAAAAGTCCCGGAATATACTCTTTTTTAATAATATTTGCACCATATGCAGCTGAAAAAGCCGGCGAAGTGCCACTTCCGCCCATGTTTACAGCAAGAAACATAGCAAGAAGAAAAGGGATCGTCAGAGAATTAATAAAATCCACCACTTTTTCCTCAATAAAAAACACCGGAAGGAAGCTATCATTTTAATAAGAAAAATTCAAAAAAAATCTATATGGTTCTTCTTTTCCGGTTTTTTTTATAAGTCGTTTGCTGCGTTTTTTAGAAACTTTTTTGTTGTATATTTAAAAAAAACAGATATTGTCTATGGACTAACTGGGGAATGAACTCCGATGAAATTGACCACAAAGAGTGAATATTCGATTCTGTCACTTATTTATATTGCAAGAAATCAGGGTGAAAATGAATTTATTAAGGTTGAAGATATTTGCAAACAGTATGATTTATCGCGAAAATATTTAGAACAGTTATTGCTTATATTGAAAAATTCAGGCTTTATTAAAACTCGGCGAGGCGCATCAGGCGGTTGCCGTCTTAGTAAAATGCCGAAGGATATTTCACTTGCTGAAATTATCCGGCTTATGGATGGTGCACTTGCTCCGACAGAATCTGTAAGTGTCTATTTTTACTCAAACACGCCGATAGAGAAAGAAAAAAAAGTGCTGAATGTGATGAAAAAGATTCGTGATTACATCTCTGATACTCTTGAAAAAACAACTCTTAGTGATCTTATTTGAACGGAGGTCTGATGGAAATTGAAACCATAACTATTAAAGGTGGAAAGAATAAAAATAATAAAATTGAAACACTTTCTGAAATTACGATGCGGATGGGAGATGTCGTAAGCATTGTCGGTCCTACTGGATGCGGAAAGACAACACTGATAAATGATCTCGGCCTTTTTGCTGCTGAAAATACTCCAAGCAACAGGATTATTCTTATTAATGGTGAAATTGCACCGGAAGACTACGGTTCTGATCCGGGGCAGAATCCGATAGCTCTGATAAGCCAGCATACCAATTTTCTTTCAGATCTGCCAGTAAATGAGTTTTTGGAGGTTCATTCGACAATCAGAGGTCACGCTGATATTAAAGCGATTGTTAAAGAAACACTGGATTTTGCCAACCAGCTGACTGGTGAAATGATTATAGATAATTCTGCCATGACTGAACTTTCAGGTGGACAGACCAGATCACTTCTTATTGCCGATGCTGTAATAATAGGTAATTCACCTATTATTCTTCTTGATGAGATAGAAAATGCCGGGATCAACCGCACAAAAGCTCTGGAATTGCTTAAGCAATATAGAAAAATATTTATATTTGTCACACATGATCCCCGTATTGCACTTCTTTCGGATTACCGCATTGTGATGCGTCAGGGCGGAATGGAAAAACTGATCAGGCGGGATGAAAAAGAACTCGCTGTTGCCGAAGAAATAAAGAAAATTGATGATCTGCTGGTGCATTTCCGCAGCTGTCTGCGTGATGGAGAAAAGCTGGGAGACGAAGCAATTGAGATGTTAAAAGGGAGAACGGCATGAAGCTGGTTATTGTGGCTGGACCCGCTACTACGGGGAAAACGAGTGTTCTGAAACATACAATACGCAAACTTATAAAAAAGGGATATCGTCCATCATATCTTAAAATTGATGTCCAGTTTGCTGAAGAAGAACAGATAATTGCAAAAGAATTCGGAATTCCTGTTAAAACGGTTTATTCCGGTGAGTTATGTCCTGATCATTGCAATGTTATGGTTCTCGGTGATGCTATTACATGGGCTTCGAAACATTTATCCGATATCCTTCTGGTTGAAACAGCAGGGCTTTGCTTAAGATGTTCGCCTTATGTCACAAAATCTCTCGGGGTTGTTGTGCTGGAAGCTACAAGCGGAATGAATCTTCCAAGAAAAATCGGTCCGATGCTCACTCTTTCCGATGTTGCGGTTGTGACAAAGATTGATCTTGTAAGTCAGGCGGAACGGGAAGTTTTCCGTGCACGCATAATGCAGAATGCCAGCGGAGTAAAAATATTCGAGTCTGATGCGCTTTACGGTATAGGAATAGATCCGCTTGTTCGTCAGATTGAGCAGATGGAAGATGTGGTTTTTCCAATTTATCTGCGAGGTAATCCTCCGATAGGTACTTGTACTATATGTGTCGGTAAAAAAGAAATCGGCTGGAATCAGCATTTCGGTGTTGTCAGGCCATTGGAAAGTGATATGTTTTATCGTGGAGAATAGGAGGCGAAAATGAGTGATGTCGCAAATGTACGAAAAAAACTGCCCGGATATGATTGCGGTCTGTGCGGATCGAAAACATGTGATCAGTTTGCAATTATAGTCGATAAAGATCCGTTAATTCTTAAGCGTTGTATTCATATAACTAGTAATGTTGAAGAAGGGAATTCTCCTAGTCATATATGTATCGGATGCGGCAAGAGTCATGAAAATGACAGAATTTCATATATTGATTCTCTAGGCAGGGATTTTGATTTTGTTCTTGATTCTTTTCCAGGAGAGCCCGGTCCTAAAGAAATTATTATTCCGCACAATCCTCAGCGAACTTCTGAGTTAGATATCAAAGTCGGGGATATTGTCATAGGAAGACCATTGGGAATGTCATGCGGATGTCCGGTGACTCATTGCGGTATTATCACAGATGTAGATAAGATAAATGGAGTAATGTCGTGGTGTGTCACAGGACCGCTTGAGCCACGGTTAAAAGGCTGTAAAGATATCGGCTACTATTCTGCAGAAGCTTATGAAGGCCTTGTCCTGGCAACGAACAAAGAGATTAAGATTGGAATGAGATATTGGTTTATGCCGCATAAATGTATGTTACAATGGCGTCATTCAGGACTGGTGAATTTTATAAATAAAGGACCCGCAGGTCTTCATATCAGACTTGAAGGACTGTTTATAGGGTAAGAGATACATTGATTTATAAGAATTGAAAGTTCTTCCCGGATTTCAACACTTCACGCTACTGGAAAATAAACTGTAAAAACGGTTCCTTTTCCTGTTTCTGACTGCACTTCAATTGCGCCGCCGTGCTGTTCAATTATTGACAGACAGGCTGAAAGACCGAGACCTCTCCCCTGTTTTTTTGTAGAAAAAAACGGGTCGAAAATATATGGCAGAATATCATCTTTTATTCCCGATCCCGAATCTTTTATAACCAGTTGAACATATCTGCCTTCTTTCAACTTCGAGTTTTGAGGTTTTATCGAATTAACTTCTTTTGCAGAAATAAAAAGATCTCCGCCATCAGGCATTGACTCTCTTGCATTAGTGATAATTCCATCAAAAACCTGTCCGATCTGCCCTTTATCAATTAAACATTTCGGCAGATCAGCAGGAATGTCATATTTAACATCAACTTTTGATTTCAGCAGAAGAAGAGTGATCCTTTCTTTGTAAAAAGGAAAAAGTTCCGCAGGTCTGCAAGACGGAGCTCCTCCCTTTGAAAAAGTTATCAGCTGTTCTATAAGATTTACCGCTCTATCGGAACAGACAAGAGCATTATCAAGGAATTTTTTCGCTCTGTCATCACTTGAATATTCTTTTGCAAGTTCAATATTTCCGAAAACAGCACTCAGGATATTATTAAACTCATGAGCGATTCCTCCGGCCAGAAAACCGAGTGATTCAAGTTTCTGAGCTCTGTTCAACGATTCAAGAAATTTCTTTTTTTCAGTAATTTCCTGAAAATGAAAGATCCGGCCGATCAGATCACCATTTATCAAAACAGGCTTGACACTCACCTCAAAAGCGAGAGTTCTTTCATTTATTTTACAGATTATCTCTCTTTTATTAAACTCACTCTTATTCAATATGCTGGAAGGCACATTGATCAATTGCGCCAGTTCGGCAAAAGGTGTGGAGAATTTTATCTTTCCGGTTTTAAACATTTTTGAAAAAGCGGGATTATAATCAATTACCCGGTTCGATGCATCTACAACTACTATTCCGTCATATAGATTTTCAAGAATAAAATCTCTTGCAATAGGAATCACATTAAAAGTATTAAAAGGATAAAGAGCCATAATTATCAGAAAAACGGAAACAGGGATCATCGAAGGCGAAGGATCTATTCTTAAAAACGGAAAAACATTAAAAATTGAAATAAGTGAGCTTATCCATGGAATTGCAATTGCTGTAACAATCAGAAATATCTGCTTTCTCTGTATCCTGGGCGGTGTAAAAAACCTTTTTGCCATTAATGCAGTTCCTGTCAGCATTAAAGCATTTGCATAAATCAGGCTGACCCAGAACCATATCCCAGGAGTTCTGGTAATTACTGAAAATGTACCGTTATGATCCAGTGAAACATTATACATCATCAGCCCGTGATAACTGTTTGTCGCATTCAATAACAGTGTTAATGCCGGAACGGCTGAAATTATTACTATGTTTCTTATAGTAACGAGGTGCCGTCTTCCTAAGTAAAAAAAAGTCAGTATAAGCCATCCCACAGGAACCATAAACATCCCGAAGTATTCAACATTAACCCAGAAAAGCTTTATCTCAAGGTTATTGCTTCCATACTCGAACAGGTGGCTCATTGACCAGATAAATGCACCGGATAGTATTACTTCCAGAGCCTTCACTACAGGACTGTCAATATACCGTAAAAGAGACACCAGCAGTCCGAAAGAGAAAAACATAGCTAAAACAAGTGGAATAAATTGAACTGAAAAGGAAAAATTCATTTTTTCTTGTTTTCCATCAGCCATTCATAGTGATCTTTAAATGTCTGCTCAACCGGTCTGGGACTGAACCCGATCTCTTTTCTGGCTTTTTCTGATGAAGCCCTGAGATCACTTTTCAGGATCTTGGCACTGTCTCTTGTTATTACAGCTTCTTTTCCAGTCCATTTATAATAAAACTCCGCAAAAAAACCCGCTGTGGACATAAGCCAGTAAGGAAGAGATATCTTTGGCATTTTTGAGCCGGTCACTCTTTCAAGTATCTCCATCATTTCTTTATTTGTGGTATGACCGCCTGTCAGAATATAAAATTCACCTTTTTTCCCCTTTTCACCTGCAAGAAGTATCCCCTGAGCAACATCTCTGACATCAACCCAGTCAAATCCGCCGTAGCCTGGGTATGCAGGAAGCTTTCCTTTCTTAAAATTCATTATCATCGTTCCCATCTGGCAGGGTCTGTAATCATACGGACCAATTATTCCTACCGGACATACCGAAACAACATCAAGCCCCTTTGAAGCCGCTTCCTGAACCAGAAGTGATGCCTCTGCCTTGGTTACACCGTATTCCAGCATGGCACGATCCGGATTAAAGCCCATTTCTTCGGTTGCAAGAACACCAACACCAGGATCTCCCAGAGCTTCGATAGAACTTACATGTACAAGTCTTTTAACATTGTTCAACTTACAGGCATTGAGAACATTGATAACACCTTCGACATTGACTTTTCTTAACTTTTCATACATTCCCGGAGTAATTGAGATCCATGCCGCACAGTTATAAACGATCTCTGCGCCTTTGAATGCCTTGTTAAGAGAATCGACATCGGTAATGTCTCCCGGAACTTCCTCGAAATCGAGTCCTTCTATCGCTTTTCTAACTGTTGTCGGCTCATGTACCAGAATTTTAGGTTTAATCCCTTTTTTATTCAATTCTCTTATAAGTGTATTGCCGACATGACCTGTAGCTCCCGTAATAATAACCATTTTTATTCCCCCTTTATCATAAAATAAACCCTGAAAATGATATATCCAAATTTATGTTTTGCAAATTGTTTGTATTTATATATTATCACACGAATAATTTGTGCATATCTGGAGGTTGCATGGTTAAAAATGATGAACTTATTTTGAAACTGCAGGAGATCGGTTTTAATAGACTCGAATCAGAAGTTTATCTAACACTTCTCAAACAATCACCTTTGTCAGGCTACAAAATTGCTCAAATCATAGGCGAAGGCTCATCAAATATTTATAAGGCTCTGGATATTCTCAGGAAAAAGGGGGCCGTTATGGTTGAAGAACTTCCTTCGACAAGACAGTTCACCGCCGTTCCTGCAAAAGAATACCTTGCCCGTGTTGAAAAACAGATTGAAAACAGTTTGAAATACCTTTCGAGCAATCTTCCGGAAAGCAGTGATTCTGAAATGGAAACAAGAGTTTTTCAGCTTGATACGATAGATCAGGTTCTTGAAAGAGCTGAAGATATGATCAGAAATGCAAAAAAGCAGATAATTGTTGACGGATTCCCGAAAATGCTGGAAATGATAAGACCTGATCTTGAAAAAGCCACTCAAAAAAGGGTTAAGGACAAACTGCATGTCGTTATAAATAGCTATGACGGCACAGAAATAAAAAATTGTGTCATGATAAAAAAAAGCGCCGGGGCCGATGCTCTTAAAATATGGAAAGACAGCTGGCTCAATCTGGTTGTTGACGGTGAAAAATATCTGCTTGCGGTTGTACAGCCTGATGGAAAAACTCTCAAACACGCTGTCTGGACAAACAGTCCTTTTTTAAGTTATGTGCTTTACAGCGGGATTGCATCAGAAATAATGTTCTCGGCACTTATTGACGAACTTAGAAAAAACGATCTTCTTAACATTTTAAAAGAAGCTTTGAACAAATATTCTGAACCAGTAATGGGCTCTTCAGAACTGACTCAGCAACTTCCCGGATTCATCAAAATAATGAAA
>DAOQAY010000037.1:12374-23352 GCA_035354435.1 bacterium | reverse complement strand
TCTGATCGTCTGTTCGCCCTGTGTGCCTATGAGGACTACTTCGTCTTCGAGTGCGACATCGGGAATATCCGTGACATCAATTGTTGTGAGGTTCATTGCAATTCTGCCGATGACTGGCGCTCTTCTGCCTCTGACAAGAACATATCCCTGATTGCTGAGCGATCTATCATATCCGTCACTGTAACCTATAGGAATTACCGCTGTTTTTGAATCTCTTGTCATCTGGTGAGAACATCCGTAACCGACAAATTCGCCTGCTTTCACATTTTTGACCTGAGCTATGATCGTTTTCCATTCAAGAACCGGGGTGAGAACATGTTCAGGTCCGTGACCGAACTCGGTGATGTATGAAAGATATGTCTCTTTTGAAGGCCAGAGTCCGTATTGAGCGATTCCGAGCCTTATCATATTAAAATGAGTGTTCTGAAAAATTATAGCCGCTGCGCTTGATGCAAAGTGCATATCAAATCCTGAAAAACCGGCATCTCTTATTGCTGAAACCTCTTTTTTGAATGTGTCAATCTGATATTGCGCATAAGAGTGATCTGTTGTATCCTCGATGTTCGCAAAATGACTGTAAACCCCTTTAAGTGTTACATTTTTATAATTCTTCAGTGTTGATATAAACGATATAAGAGCCTGTCCGCTTATTCCCTGCCGGTTTGTTCCGGTCTCGATTTTGAGATGAATGAATGCAGTTTTCTTTTGAATGGATGCCTCTTTTTCAAATTCTGCGAGATGTTCAAGGTTGTAGCAGACACATTCAATATTTCTTTCAACAGCCTGACCGGTAGAATGAAGCAATACGGGACCCAGTACGATGATTCGCTGTCCGAACCCTGCTTTTCTCAACTCAATCGCCTCGATAAGACTGTTGACACAGAATACTTTTACTCCTGATTCATCAGCAAAATGTGCCATTTCCAACATGCCGTGTCCATATCCGTTCGCTTTAATAACGACTGATATTTCTGCATTGTTTTTAAGTTTTGAACGGAAAAAAGAGATATTTTTTCTATAAGCTTCTTTCGAAATCTCAATCCAGTTCGTATAGATATGATTTTTCATGTGATGCTCCATTATATTTTAGGAAATCCTTTAAACATTCTCAGGTGCTCTTCAAGAACGAACGATCTCTGCTTGAACCTTTCTATCCTTGCATAAGCGTTGTGAGTGTGAATGCTTTCCAGATGAAGAGTTTCGACCATAAACCATCTGATATTTTCATCACCGGACAGAGATTCAGCGACATTTCTTACAACATCTTCGGCAAAAGCAGGATTTTCAAATGCTTTTTCAGTTACAGCTTTTTCATCACCTCTCTTTAAAAGCGGATAAATCTCACAACTTGAACTTTTCTCAATTATTTTGATAACATCTTCGATCCATACAAAATCTGTAAAAGTTATATAAACTGTTACAAAGCTTCTCTGGTTGTGCGCTCCGGAAATGCTTATTTCCTTTGAGCAGGGACAGAGTGTTGTCACAGGGACTCTGACACCGAGAATGAAGCTGTCTCCGCCAGTTGAATCACTAAATCCGCTGAAAAGTATCGAAACCGGAAAAAGAGATGAACTGTTCGAAACAGGAGCTTTTTTTTCAATGAAATAGGGAAATCTCAGTAGAATTATGGCTTGAGGAGACTCAAGGTTTGTTCTCATCGAGTTAAGTATTTCAGGGATATTAGCCATTGTTATTTCACCGCGGACTTTGTTGAGGATCTCAACCATGCGGCTCATATGTGTCCCTTTGAACTGCGGAAGAAGCTGTACGGTCATATCAACTGATGCCACAGTGTGCTGAGATCCCGACGAACGGTCTTTCACAGTTATCGGATACTCAATATCCCATACACCGACCTGATCGACAGAAATATTTCTTAGATCGGAATAATTTTGAACATCATTCATTTCACTGCCCCAAATAAGCAAGATAGGAATAATTGTCTCCATCCCTTTTCAGGAGGAACGCCGGATTATTATTGAATCTTATATAATTCATGCCTGAGAAAAGCTGTATGCCGGAATCTGATATTTCTTTTCCGTTCCTCAGATGGTCATAAGCAGTTTGCTCAATGTCAATACTGTTGAGGCCTGAAAGAAATTCATCGATCGTAGTTACTGCTTTTTCCACAGAATTTATATCTTTTTCAAGGTCGGATACCGAAACGGATCTTTTTAAAGAAAAATCACCGACACTTTCTCTGGTCAGCGTCTGCATGATAGCTCCGCACCCCAGATCTTTTCCGATGTCGCTGATGATCGATCTTATATAGGTTCCTTTTGAACACTTTATCCTGAAAGAAAGTTCATTATCACCTGTTTTCTCAAGGTCAATTGAATGAATTGTCACAGTTCTTTCCTTGATCTCAGGAGTTTCGCCGTTTCTGGCAAGGTCGCAGGCTCTTTTCCCGTTGAACTTCAATGCGCTGTAAACAGGCGGAGTCTGAGTGATAATTCCTGAAAATTTTGTTCTGAGGTCAGAAATAACGGCCTGCGATATCTCAGATTTTATACCGGTCGGTGCCATTTCAGTATCGGTATCGAAGCTCGGGCTTGTAAATCCGAGTTTCATTGTGCCTGAGTATGTTTTATCAGAATCTGTTATCATTGATATAAGTCTTGTCGCCTTTCCGCATGCAACGACCAGAACGCCTTCTGCAATCGGGTCCAGAGTTCCGCAGAAACCGGCTTTTTTAATTTTAAGGTGATATTTAAGTTTGTTCAACTCGAAGGCTGACGAGCGACCTCTCATTTTGTTGAGGGTTATAAAGGCTGACAGATCATTCTGGAACACTTTTCAATATTTCCTCAACTTTTTCAAGACCCTGTTCAAAAGTTCCTTCAAAATTGAATCCTGCGGCATTCTTATGTCCGCCGCCGCCGAAATTGGAAGCTATTGCAGATGCATCAATCTTATCACGGCTTCTCAAGCTTACTTTCCAGAGGTTATGTCCTTTTTCACGAAAGCGCATGGCAATTTGAACACCCTTGACACTTCTTGCATAGTTTACGAACGAATCCACATTGTCAGGATGCAGCGCATATCTTTCAAATTGATCAAGTGTTATTTTAATGACAGCAGCTCTTCCGTTGCCCAGAATTCTCATGTCTGCAAGTACTTCAGAAAGCATTTTTAGCTGACATGCAGGAACATTTTCATATATCTGAGTTGCTATTTCCCATGGATTTACAATATCAACAAGTTCTGAAAGTATCAGAAATGCCTCTTTGTTTGTACTTCCGTATTTCAATCCTCCGGTATCGCTTATTATTCCTGCATATATCGCTTCAGCTTCGTTCCTTTCGAGTGTTATTTTCCTGTTCAATGCCCATCTGTAAATTATTGCACAAGTTGCACAGGCCGATTCATCAATATAAAAAGCGCCGTAAAATCCTTTTTTATCGTCACTTTGAATATGGTGATCAAAAAGAATTCTGGAAGACGATGATTTCTGCATTTTCTTGTATAATTTTTCACCGACCCTTTCCGGTGAGCCTGAATCAAGGATTATGAAAAGGTCCGGGTCTGTATCAGGAAGTTCATTTATTGTATCTTCCGCACCGGCTAGAAACAAATAATTGAAAGGGTAGCGGTCCTCTTTGAAAATAATCGCTTTTTTTCCCATCCTTCGCAAAATTGATGCCAGAGCGAGAGAACTGCCCATACAGTCACCGTCAGGCATTTCGTGTCCTGCAATAAGAATTGTTCCGGATTTATCGATTATCCGGTCTATTTCAGAGAATTTAATTTCAGGATTTATCATCTTGTGACTCTTTTTCCGATTTGATTGAATCGAGAAGTTTTTCTATTCTGATGATCTTTTCAACAGAGTCGTCATAAATGAATTTTATTTCCGGAGCGAATTTGAGATTCTTGAGATGTGATGCAATCCTGAATCTGAAATTTTTTATCTGTTTATCAAAAAAATCCTGAGCAGATTTGTTGTTTTCAGATCCGAGAACTGTATAAAATATTTTTGCCATTCTAAGATCAGCTGTAACGGTCACTTTATGAACCGTCACCATAGATACTGGACTGTCCCCATATTCACTTAAAATAAGAGTGCTTACAAACCTTTTTATTGCGTTCGCAACTCTGTTCTGCCTGATCTCTCCGGCCATTAAAGCACCTCATCCCTTATTTCTTTATCGATATAGCATTCAATTATGTCGCCGATCTTTATGTCATTGTAATTTTCAACAGTCACGCCGCATTCATAGCCGTTTTTGACTTCTTTGACATCATCTTTGAATCTTTTAAGAGTTCCGAGATTGCCCTGAAACACAACGACATTGTCTCTGATGACCTTAACTTTGCTTTTTTTGATGATCTTACCTTCGACTGCCATACATCCGGCGATAGTGCCGACCTTGCCGACCTTGAAAATATCTCTGACTTCAAGCTTACCTATGAACTCTTCCTGAATTATAGGAGCAAGCATTCCGGACATTGCCGATTTAATGGAATCAATAAGCTCGTAAATGATCGAGAATATCTTGATATCAACCTGTTCAGAACTTGCTATCTGTCTGGCTTTATTGTCTATTCTGACATTAAATCCGACAACAATGCCTTTTGATGCACTGGCAAGAAGAACATCATTCTCATTGATACCGCCGACACCGGAGTGTATTATCCGTATGTTCATTTTCTTGTGCTCTATCTTCTTGAGTGAAGAAAGAATAGCTTCGACAGAACCGTCGACATCAGCTTTTACAACGATATTGATGTCCTGAACATCCCCGGTTTCCATTTTTGTAAAAAGATTCTCAAGAGATACATTGCTTTCCTTTTCGTGTTTCTTTTCCTTGAGTTTCTGACATCTCAGATCGACAAGCCCTTTAGCTTTCTTTTCATCTTTGAATACATGAAGTTTTTCACCTGCCGGTGGAACAAAATCAAGCCCGGTGATCTCAACTGCCATGGAAGGTCCTGCCTCTTTTACTCTGACTCCTGTCCAATCCATCATACTCCTGACATAACCCATTGAAGTTCCGGTGACGATAAGGTCGCCGATCTTCAGCGTTCCGTCTTTTACAAGCATTGTTGCAACTGGTCCTTTGCCGGGATCTATTTTGGATTCAATGACAATACCTTCAGCCTGCTTTGCAGGATCGGCTTTAAGATCCATCATTTCAACCTGTAGAAGAACAGCTTCAAGAAGACCTTCGATGTTTATTCTCTGTTTAGCGGATATCTCTACAAAAAGATGTTCGCCGCCGAGTTCTTCAGCAACGATCTCATATTTAAGAAGTTCATTCCTGACTTTCTGGGGATTGGCTTCAGGTTTATCAATCTTGTTGATTGCAACGATTATGGGAACTCCTGCGGCCTTGGCATGGTTGATAGCTTCAATTGTCTGAGGCATTACGCCGTCATCTGCGGCAACAATGAGAATTACAACATCTGTAGCCTGTGCACCTCTG
The DNA here is from genome assembly GCA_035354435.1 of bacterium. GTDB lineage: Bacteria > UBP6 > UBA1177 > UBA1177 > UBA1177 > JAKLDO01. Next base: position 17,923 of record DAOQAY010000037.1, on the reverse strand, counting down.
CTTCTCATAGCTGTGAAAGCTTCGTGACCGGGAGTATCAAGGAATGTGATCTTGTTTCCTTCGAGTTCTACCGAATATGCACCGATGTGCTGGGTTATTCCGCCGGCTTCTCCGTCAACAATGTTGGTATTTCTTATCGCATCGAGCAGTTTTGTTTTGCCGTGATCGACATGACCCATTACGGTAACAACCGGAGGTCTCGGTTTTAAATTGTTTTCAGCGGTTTCAGTTACTTCGATATATGTTTCTTCATTTAAAGCTACATTCTCTGCAGTAAAACCGAATTCCTCGGCAAGCAGCTGAGCGACATCATAATTGATCCGGTCATTTATTCCTACAAGTTCTCCCATTATCATAAGTTTGGAAATAAGCTGTGAAGCTTTAACTCCAATCTTTTTTGCAAGCTCGGAAACAATTATTGTATCTTCAAGCTTAAGAATTTTCTTTATAGCTTTTGTGGGATTTGCCGGAGCGACCGGAAGAGGTCTTCTCTTTTTATGTTCTCTTCTTCTCCTTCTCATTTCATTCTGGTTTGCATACGGATCTTCAATGAACTGGGAAATATCCGGACCTTTTATCTTACCCTTTACTTTCTGGGAAACATTGCCGGTATCCACATTCTTTATGCTTTTCTTAGACTTGAATTTAGGAGCAGTTATTCCGGCTGCAACAGGAACATCGGTTTCCGGAATAACGACCTTTTTCTTTTTATGTTTGTTTTTAGGATCAATGAGATCTTCTTCTTCATCTATATCATCAAGTATCTCGATTTTCTTTTTTTCATCCTTTTTAGGAGCCGCATCTTTCTGTTCATGTTCCTGATTTTCCTCAGGATGTTCAAGCTGGGCAAGCCTTCTGGCTTCTTCTTCAACACTTAGTTTCCTGTCATGGTCTTCATGTTTTTCAGGAACTGTAATTTCTGAGGTATCAGTCTGCGGTTTCGGGTCTTCTGAGGACTCTTTTGCATCATGCTTATCTTCAGAATGCGCAGTTGTTTCCATTTCAGATTCGTTTTTAAAGAAAGGACGGTTTTCAGTAGATTCTCTCTGGTCATGAGGAATAAAGCTTTTCTGTCTGGCTCCGGATTTTCTTATGAGAGTTGTAACCGTTTTGGATGAAGGATCATCGGTTGCAGTTATTCCTGCTGTCTTTTTTGTTCCGGATGAAAAGTGATCCCTTACGAGCTTTTCTTCGTCAGAATTTACCATGTTGAAGTGGCTGGTGTATTCACTGCCTTTTGATTTTAGAAAGTCAATTACTTCTTTGTTCGTCTTTCCTATCTCTTTTGATAGATCACTGATGCGCATTAATATCTCCTGAAATGAAATTTTCTACTAAATCCAAATAAAAACAAACCTTTTCCGATAGTTCCGATTCAAAGAAAGCGATCACTCCGCAAGGTCTGCCGTCGATCATTAAACCGAGTTCAGATTTGTCGAGTTTAATTTTCCTGACCGGAATAGAAAGCGCTTTCTGCACTTCTGATGCTGTATTTTCAGATAGGTCGGATGCCAGCAGGCAGTATTTGAAAATTTTGCCTTTCTTTGCAGATCCGGTAACCAGATTCTGTCCTTTTACAAGCTTTCCGCTTTTTATCGAAAGAGAAATGAAATGATTGAGAGACCTGCGTGCCTGATCAATGATATATTTCCCGATATTTTCCCTGTCAGGTGAATAACCTGTAAAATTATCTGCGAACTTTGACGGAAGTTTCTTCTGAATGAAAATGCCTTCGATACATTCTTTCTTAAAATGAGTATACACAGATCTCCCTGAAGCTTTCTGAGTCCAGTCCGGGCATATCTGCCCTTTAATGTTGACCCATCTCAGCATGGAGTCCTTATCCATTTTCCCGCAGCATGTGATGCAGGTTCTTTCCTTAGCTTTGTTCATCGTCTCCGTTATCATCAAGCTTGCTGAAATCAAAGAATGCGTCAGCGTTGATCTTGTTGTTCTTGTTGCCTTTTGTCTTTCCATTCAGATCGTCAATATGAAGCTGAAGACTGTAACGGATCTGTCTTGCTCTTCTAAGACTCAACTCTGAATTTTTTGCAAAAGTTTCTGTGTCCGGTTCACTCTGAATATCTGCAAGAGTGTGATATCCTTTTTCAGCAATATAATCAGAAAGCTCCTCGTTTATGCATCTTAATGTTGTTGTGGGAACATTAAGTTTTTCCTCAAGATCATTATCAATATCAATAATGCCCATGCCTTTTTCGAGCATTTTCTTAGCCTGTTCAATAATAATTATCGCTTTTTCGGTAGTTATATCGGGAAGTTCAGACAGCACTTCGGGTTCAACGGTTGTCAGGTCTTCGAGTGTCGTATATCCAAGTTTGATAAGTGAATCGGCAATACTTTCATCAATTCCGTCTATGAAAAGAAGTCTTCTCTTTGCCTCTTCGAGCATCATGCCCATCTGACTTTCGCTCTGAATATCAATACTCCAGCCTGTAAGCTGACTTGCAAGCCGTACATTTTCACCGCCTCTTCCAATCGCAACAGAAAGCTGATCGTCAGGAACAATAACATCCATGCTGTGCTCTTCTTCGTCGATAATGATCTGCGAAACCTCAACAGGGGAAAGCGTGTTGCAGATATATTTAACTGAATCTTCATCCCAGGGGATAATGTCTATTTTTTCGCCGCTGAGCTCATGCACAACATTCTGTATCCTTGATCCTTTCATTCCGACACATGCTCCTACCGGATCAACATCACTGTCAATTGACCTTACACTGATCTTTGAACGGTGTCCCGGATCTCTGGCAACACCTTCTATCTTTACAATGCCTTCCGCTATTTCAGGAACTTCAAGTTCAAAAAGCTTGATAAGGAACATTGTGTTTATACGGCTGAGAAGAATATTGCAGCCCTGCTGGGTTTTTACAACATCTGTGATAAAAGCCTTGATTCTGTCGTTTATTCTGAATCTGTCTGAGGGAATGTGCTGACTGTAGGGAAGATATGCTTCGGTTTTTCCGATATCGACAATAATACCGCCTTTTTCAAATCTTCTGACAGTTCCTGTGATGATCTCATTCTGTCTGTCTTTGAATTCATTGAAAACTATATCACCTTCAAGTGTTTTTATCTTCTGGATGATTACCTGCTTTGCAACCTGAGCTGCGATTCTGCCAAGTTCATCGGCTTCCATTTTGATTCCGAGCGTATCGCCGACAACAGCTTCAGGATTCAGCTTTAACGCTTCTTCGAGAGATATATCAAGCTGAGAGTCGGAAACATCTTTAACAACTTCTCTGAAATAGAAAGCCTGAAGTTCTCCTGTGGCGTCATCAAACATAATGTCAATGTCTGCATCTGTTCCCAGTTTTTTCTGAACAGCACGGTAAAGAGCTTCTTTAAGGATATCAACGATCAGTTCTCTTTTGATACCCTTCATTTTAACCAGCTGATCGACTAACTCTTTTAGATTAAAATCCATCATTTGTCTCCATTCCAAACAATATTTATCTTTTTAACAAATCCTTTTGCTATCACTAATTTGATCCCGTCAGTTTCAAGTTCGAATTCACCTCTTTCATCAGAAACTGACAATATCTGCCCTGTTGCTCTCTTTCTTCCTTGAACAGGTTCAGTGAATTTTATTTTCACAGTTTTACCGATTGCGGGATGCAGATCTTCCCATCTTCTTATAGGACGGTCAAGCCCTGGCGAGCTGACTTCGAGATAATATCTGAAATTAAAAAAATCTTCAGCATCAAGAAAATCGCTTACAACAGGACTGAATCTGGAACATTCTTCGATAGATATAGCGGTCCCTGCCGTTACAGTATCAAGGTAGATCCTGAAAACGCCGTTCATTCCTATCGGAAGATCCATTTCAACGATCTTCAGCCCCATCCTGTTTGCAACAGGTTCGAGTTTTATAAAAATATCTTTAGCTCTGCCACTCCACATATTAACCTCACTGTTTTGAAACTTGCGTTTTACCGCATGCAGAGAAAATTAGAAAAAGAACTTCCGGCAATTTAATACCATAATAATGAGAAAAATCAAGCAATTTTTTCATCTTATCAGGATAAACCGTAAAAACAGGCATAAGCTGTTTTTGACAAAGAATACTAAAAACTATAGGATCCGGCAGTAAAACCGGTTTTTGAGGAATGCAGTGGAAAGGTTTGTTATTATAGAGATCGTCATATTTTTGTTGTTTATCTTATTATTAAGGTATCTTGTGAGTTCAAGAAGTAATATAAACGCTTTTATCGCTGTTTCTGTAATTACAACGGTCATGGAGGTTTTAAACGAACGCTTTTTCTCAGGGCAGGGGGTAATCTATCCGGATTCGCTTCTTTATTTTCCTTACTTTAAATTTCCTGTCGCAATAATCTGTATGGGTGTGATTTATTCGTTTTTAATATATTCTGCGGCTAATAAGATTATTGCGTATGTTAAAAATTCCCAGATAAAAATCTTTATGTTTCTTGTTTCCATCTCTGTTTTAAATTCTGCTTCACTGATTGTTGAAAATGCGGGAATAAGTTCAGGATACTGGATTCATCAGAAAGTTCAGAGCGTCACAGCAAGCTGGTATGTGATTTATGGTTTTTATTTTGTGATAATTATGAGCGGAGCAGTTTTTGTTCTTTCAGGATATAAAAAGCTGTCTATTTCGGGTCACAGGCGATGAGAGTGCTGTCTGAAATATCTCCGCCGTAGATAGGAGCAGCTTTCGGACTGTACAGCTGCAAAGTTCCGGTCAGTGAAAGTCTGCCGGATGATCCTGCTGTTGTATTAACTGTTGTAATGTTGATTGTTCCTACACCGAAAGCGTGACGGCATGTCATTTCCCCGCTTGAATCCATTTCAGCGATAAAAACCTGAGTGTCATCATCAGCAGTCAGACCGACATTATGTGTTCCTACGGTAGCATCAGCTTTATCAATTATCAGGTATGGAACAGGATTTTTTACAATAGAATCCTTGTAATCCTGATAAACTATAAGATAAGGATCATCGCTTGTCGGTGTTTTTGAAGCAGTATATGCATAGGTTCCTGCGGATGTCGGATCTATAAGATTTCCAGATGTGCCATATGTTCCTGTTATAAACTGGGTGATATACATACTGCTGGTAAGGTTTGCTTCGTCTGTAACAATATATGTGAAATTTCCACTGATTGTTGCTGTACCATAAGGAATCTGATAATTTGAATCGCCTCCCAGACCGCAAAGAATTGCATTGGCATTGCATTTTTGCCATTGACACAAATAAACTCCGTCACAAGAATTGGTTGAATCGCAAGTCCAGAAAGCATCGTAATCTGTTTTTCCAGTGGTCGATCCATTATCATAGCATGTCTGCATACAGGCGGTATCAGAAGAATTGCATAAATCCATACAATCCATTATTTTCTCACATTCTTCTTTTTCTGAAGCGGTATCTCCAGTGTTGCCTGTGTTGCCTGTGTTGCCTGTATCTCCGGTATTGCCTGTATCTCCGGTGTTGCCTGTATCTCCGGTATTGCCTGTATCTCCGGTGTTGCCTGTATCTCCGGTATTGCCTGTATCTCCGGTGTTGCCTGT
>DAOQAY010000037.1:1718-12274 GCA_035354435.1 bacterium | reverse complement strand
CCTGTGTTCCCGGTATCTCCGGTATCACCTGTGTTCCCGGTATCTCCGGTATCACCTGTGTTCCCGGTATCTCCGGTATCACCAGAGCCGGAACATGAATACACTGTACCTGTAAATCTACAGGACTCATCAAAATTAATGTTACAAAGTTTTTTTACTGTCCAGACAAGGTTTTGACATATAAGTATTGCCGATTTGTCGCCGTTACACTGTTCTTCTCCTTGTACGCCGCAGCTGCCGCCTTCTTCATAGCTGAGGTCAGCGTCATCAGTTCCACACGAAGCAAGACAAATGAACAAGAATGTTGTTACAATAATCTTTTTCATAACTATCCTCTCTAAATCAGGTTAAATCTCACACAGTTACACAGTATATGGTATGGAAACCATTAATCAAGTCAAGTCATTTTGTTTTTGAGAATCAAAAGAATCGAGTATACGCTTTATTGTAATTGCAGGAAGTCTGAAATGAAGCCCTTCGGGTATTTCAACAAGCTGGTGAGGAAAGAAACTTTCAATTCCCAGAAAATTCATTTTACTGTCGATTACTGCCGCTTTGCTTTTCTGTCCTGTACTCCTGAAAACATCAAGAGAGCAGGCAAGTCTGTTTTTCCCGATCACTCTGACAATAGTTCCTGGAGGGAATATTCCAAGAGCGCTGAAAAGAGCTTTTGCCGCAATCCCTGAAAAACATTTCATTTCCGACATTTTGAAAATTATTTCGATTGCGGAAGGTCTTTTAAGTGGAATATTTTTCCTCGCAGGCCACCATCTGGTGACAAGATCATAGTAGTCGCATACTTTGATTATTTCACCAAGAGGTGTTGACATGATAGGTTTCTCAGGAGGTACTGGTTCTCCGGCAAAAGTATATGTCGAGTGATGCAGTCCTGCCGTTATAGCAGCTTCCATCATTGCAAAATTCAAAGAGTTCAGTCTGCTCAGATAAGCAAATCCTGTTTTGGAATGTTCAACAGTCTCTCCCTTTGCTGTTTCAGGGATAGCGATATCATGAAAATATGCCGCAATTCCAATTCTGGTTAGAAGATCTCGTTCAATTCCGAGCTGTATTCCTGCCGCTATACTCAAAATAGTGGTGTTAGCAAGGTGTGTAGCCATAAAACGGCCTTTTAAACTGTTGAGTGAAGCAAGAGTCAAAAGATGAGATTCCTGTGAATCAGTTGCACCGTCCATGAGCAGATCTATCGTGTTCTGAACATTTCGCATCGCTTTTCTAAGCGGCATAGGTCTGTTTTCCTTTATTTTCTGTCTGAAAAGGAGATTGTCATTAACCATGTTTCTGTATATAAGCCGTGCAATCTGACTTTTGTCAAGGATGCTGAAAAGATCATCTTCTCCTGAATCATCTCTGCGGGTAATTTCGATCTTCAGGTTTTTTTGTCTGATAATTTCTGAAAAATGATCGAAAACAGTATCAGGTTTCATGCTTTTTTTTGATATTTCCGCTCCAGTAAGAAGAAATTCAACAATCTCTCTAGGTCTTATATCTTTTGGGAAAAAAATCGAAGCGATCTGTAAATTCACGAAAAAATCTTCAAGTTCTTCAAAAGATATCTGGGAAGTTCTTTTCTTTTTCACCCTTGTTTCGTTGATAAGAAAATCGTTCCCGTTAAATGCAAGGCTCATCAGTTTATCTGAAATAAAAAACAGTTTTATATTTTCACCAACTTTTCCGATGTTTTTTTCAACGGTATCATTTTCAGGTCCGTAAAGACGGAGAGCTTTCAGGAGTGAGTTGAAAACAAGAATGAATTCATACATTCTCATGCGTTCTAAACGATCTGAATTCTCGAAAAATTGTGAGGATATTGCGTTCTTTTCTTCGCTCATAAATATTTTGCCGCTATTTTCTGAATTAATTTAACTGTTTCTCTGTTTCCCGATGACTGTCCCTTTCTGAAAAAATCGACGACCGGTTTCTGCTCGATATATATCACAAGTGATTTAAATACGATTTCCTTCATATTGGTCACACTATTGTTGAAAAGACTGCCGCTCATTCTGAACAGAGGCTCAAGGGCAGGCATAAGTTCTTTATATATTTCAGGTTTAAAGAGCTTGCAGAAAAGTTTGAGATCGTCGTTTTTCATTTTAAGAAGAAGTGCCGAATCCGCCGCTCTGGTGATGAATTTTGAAAAAGGTGATAGTGTCGGGGCGTTTATGAGTGCGTTGATCGCCTTGTTCCTGATAACCAGATCGTCGCAGAAAAGATTGTTCGCAAGCAGATCGTAAAGGTCGTCCCTTCTTAGATTTATCAGTGTTTTAAAATACAGATCTATCTCATCAGCTTCGAGTTTTTTAAGATTGTGTATCTGCATTGACCTGTTAACAATCGATTTTATCTGAGGGTTTTTAAGTTCCAGTATTTTGTTGAACGCTACTTCTCTGATCTCTCTGGACGAAGAGAATACAGCTTTTTCAAGTGCCGGCAGAGCTTCTTCGATAGAAAATTCAAGAAGTATGCCCAATGCTTCAACCTGAGCCTGTTTCTGCGGATGTGAAAGAACATTTCTGATAGCCGGGATGATCCTCGGATCTTTTTTATCTTTCATCAGTGCAATGGCGTTTCTTACAATTTTCCAGTCTTCATGCTTTGTCAAATCAAGCAGTTCGCTGCTGATAGTTATATATCTGCCGAAGCTGTCCAGAACTTTGACCCGTATCTCTTTTGATTCAACATTTGATATTTTCTGGAGAAGATATCCTACTATTGAAGAAGGTATCATCGAGAACAGCTCGCCGACAGCTTCAAGTTCAGGTTCGGGCAGGTCTTCAAGCTGGTTAAAAATATCATCAATGAATTCAAGATCTTTGAGTGAAGCAAGCCCTTCCATTATTTTCTCTGAATATCCGGGTTGGGAATCTTGAAGCTGCTGGGCTATTGCCAGCAGAGTTTTAATAAAAAGTATAGCTCCTTTCACTGAACCGAAAACAAGCAGTTTTTCCCAGAGAGATGAAGCTGTTTCCAGAAGTTCAAGACCTTCCGGGCTTCCCTGACTATGTATAAGTCTTATTGAAAGCTCTTTCAGAAATCTGTTAACAACAAAAGTATCGCTGTTCTTTTTCAGGGCATCATCAAATTTTATCATCTCCATTTTGCCGACAGTGAAATTCCGGAGTCTTTTGTCAAGGTGCTCTCTTCTTTCTTCGAGATCAATATCTCCGCTTTCTTTAAAAATAGACGAAGTGAGTTTTTCAAAATCTTCATCAGTAAAATTGGAGCCTGTCGATGTTTCCGATGGTGAATTGCCGCTATTTCCGTCTTCTTCATCTTCATCGACGCCGCCGAGACCGTCCATACCTTCGCCTTCAGAGAGCTCTTCTATCAGAAATGGAGAAAAATCCTGATCTTCAAGATCTCCGATAGCTGAATTGTGCTTGATAAGCTCATCTTCAGTTATATAGCCGATATTATCAAAATTGCTGTCCCACAGCAGTGTCGGGAGATCGTAATCTTCATTTGCAAAAAGGGTGCATGTCGCCAGAACATTGAAAAGCTGTTCAACTTCCTGACGGGTAGTTCCCTGCTGGAAGAATATCTCACGAAGCCCGTCATTATAAAGGAAAAAAACTATTTCCCGATCCTTTTCATTTGTATCAAGAACTGCACTTCCTACCATAAAACCTTTTGTGGTGATACGAAGGGATATTGTGGCTATGTTCTGAAGTATCTGGTCGAGCTTTATCTTGAACTGGTCAGCAAATCTGGTAAAAGCCGGGTTGCTTCTGGGGTAGAGTTTGTAACCGCGGATAACTTTGCCGAAAAGTCCTGCGAGTTCTTTTGAAGATGATATCAGCTCGCTATTTCCGGCTATCTCGACCCCATTGTCTTTGAAAAACTCAAAAGCATTTCTTTTTTTATCAGCTGCTGAACTCATGTTTTAGACTCTGGACAAATTTTTCAGAATGATTGTATCAAATATCAGGAAAAGTACAATTTATTGAGTTTTTTTTAAGAATAGTAATGGTTATCTTATTTTTGTTCTGACTTTCATACTGCGCTGCTGATCACGCATCATTTTGTTCTGAAGTCTCGTTACACCTTTTCTGTCAAGCATAAGCTGGTACCACATTTCGCCGTATTTATCCATTTTGAACGGTTTATTGTTCTGGAAAGAGGTGAGATGTTCTTTTATCTTCTGATTGTCCGGCATGACTTTAACAGCTTTGTTAAGTATTTCAGAGGCTTTTTCCCTGTCATTAAGTTCCTCTTCGTACAAATAGGCGACAGCAGAATAAACAAAAGGGTCTTTTTTGTTAAATCTAATCAGAAGCTGGATATCTCTATCAAGGTTTTTAGTTTTGTTGTTCTTGATATGACCTATTATAAGCATCAGGTAGCCCATCATTATTCTCGGATTGGAATGCTGAAGATATTTATAAGCCTCTCCAAATTTTTTCTGAGTATAAAGTATGACACCTATCTGACTATCAATCTGGGCTTTTACCAGAAAGGCGTAATTATTGTACTTATACCCTTCCTTCAATATTGATATCGCTCTTTCGAACTGCTGTTTCTGGATCTCGACATTCGCAGCAGTGAAAACAGTTTGCAGTTTTTTTGAGAAAAACCGTGTGAAAAAGATGAAAAGACCTATGGCAGTGAACAGTCCGAGGAAAATACCGAAACCGAGATTGACAAGATATCCTATGAGAATACCTACAATTAGAGCGCCTGATAGAGCGATTGCAAGTCCGAGCATCAAAACCTCCGAAAAGAAAAATTACTCACCTAATTTAATTGGGTTGAGATATATTTCAAGTAAAATAAAAAAGAGTGCAATCATAAGCAGAATGAAAAAGGAACTCTGATCGCTGTCAACTGCCACCATTGCACACCCTGAGCCGTTCTTACCATCAATGCCGTCGGTTCCGGCTTCTCCGTCAAGGCCATTTTTTCCGTCAGTTCCATTAGTTCCGTTTGTCCCGTTTATTCCATCAGTACCGTCTTCGCCATCAACACCATCATCTCCGTTAGTGCCGTTAGTACCGTTGGTTCCGTTGATTCCATCGGTTCCATCGGATCCGTCAGTACCGTCAGCGCCATCTTTTCCGTCAACGCCGTCTTTGCCGCGGCAGTCTGAAACAAGACAGTTGCCGTCTCCATCCATATCTTCACTCGGATCACAGATCCTGTTCATATTTGTATCCCAGCATGAAAAGCCGTCAGATGCTCCACGGCAGTCTATGACATCACAATCACCGTCGCTGTCATAATCTTCTGTTCCAAGGTCGCAGACACCATTTGTATTCGTGTCCCAGCAGTTAAGACCGTCTGTTCCGTCAGATCCGTCGGTACCTGTATCACCCTTACAATCTGAAGGTGAGCAGGCATTGTCACCGTCTTTATCTTCAACAGGATCGCAGGTGTAGTCGCTGTCTATATCCCAGCATGAAAAACCGTTTGCACCTTTGCAGTCGGCCACTGTGCAGAACGAATCTCCGTTAAGGTCTTCAGCAGGGTCGCAGATGTGGTTGGTGTTTCCGTCCCAGCAGGAGAATCCGTCCGTACCGTCTGCTCCGTCGCTTCCTGTTGCGCCTGTGGCTCCTCTGCAGTCAAGGATGTTACACTGCGTATCCTTATTCTGGTCTTCGGTCAGGGCATCACATGATCCGTTCGCATTTATATCCCAGCAGCTGACGCCTGCGGCGCCTGTCGCTCCCTGAACTCCCTGACAGTCTGCCACTGTACAGTCTCCGTCAGCATTTTTATCTTCAACAGGGTCGCATATGTAGTCTGTATCAAGGTCCCAGCAGTTGTATCCGTCAGCTCCGTCGCTTCCTGCAGTTCCCTGACAGTCTTGAATATTGCAGAATCCGTCACCGTTCGTGTCTTCAGTTCCTGCATCGCAAGTGTGGTTGGCAATAAGATCCCAGCAGGCATATCCGTTGGGCCCCGGTGTTCCGCGGCAGTCAGTGATCGTGCATGCACTGTCACCGTTAAAATCTTCTGTAGCGACATTACAAGTTCTGTCACCGTCAAGATCCCAGCATGACAAACCGTCTTCGCCTTTGCAGTCCTGTGGTGTACAGTCTCCATCACCGTTGAAATCTTCAGTTTCTGGTTGACAGATATCGTCTTCATTATTGTCCCAGCAGGCATATTTTGTGACTGGAATCTCTCCGTTATATTCGTAAGCTCCGATATCGCATGTCGTTCCGTGAGGTCTTGCGATATTTCTCTGGTCAGTTGCAACAGTATTTCCTGCCATGTCGGTGCATACTCCGGCATCGAGAGCAGGAGAATCATAGATTATTGCATGAGTTGCAGTGCTTCCGCCGTTTGTCGATAAGGGTTCAAGTTTAGGATCTCTTCCCAGAACATTGTGCGAGTTGTCAGTTCCGATAGCACAGAAAGAGAGGTTTTCGATCAGATTATATCCGTAAGAATCAAGAACGCCAAAACAGTCATTAGGGGTGGAGTTTGCCATATTGTCGGCGATAATTGTGTTTCTCATTTCAACTCTGGCTGAAGAAGAGTTGTAAATTCCTCCGCCCTGATCCATAGAGAAGTTTCCTGCAATTGTTCCGTTATCGATCTTTATATAACAGCCTCCTGAATTCAGTATTCCGCCGCCGTCTTCTGCATATGCAAAATTATTGCTTATGGTAGTATTCTTCATAGAAATTGAAGAATTGTTATAATTATATATTCCGCCGCCGTAGCTTGACGCAGTGTTGCCTGAAATGACAGACCTGTCAAATATCATTGTTGCGTTTGTTGTGTAAATTCCGCCGCCGTATCCTGCGCTGTTGCCGCTTATTGTCGATTCTGTAACCGTAACTGTTGAATTATAGGCATATATCCCGCCACCGTAATCGCTGTTGCCTTTGTTCCCGAGTATTACCGATCTATTTATGTCGACAGTTCCGGCGGTGATGTATAATCCGCCTGCCCCGTAGTAACCTTTGTTGGCGTTTATGTAGCAGTTATCGACAGTCAGCGATGTTCCTGCAAATGAAATACCTCCGCCGTAATTGCCGTCGATACTTGAATATCCATATCTGATGGTCATATTTTTAAATGTTACGGTTCCATCAGTAATTTTGAAAACTCTGTAGCTGGCACTTCCTTCCTTTGATGCCGCCTGAATGATAGTGTCATGCATTCCTGCACCCTGGATCGTAAGGTTTTTGGCGATTACAATGTTATAATCCTGATATGTTCCGGCATGTACATCAATAATGTCATCTGCCACAGCCGCATTGACCGCAGTTTTAACCGAAGTGTAATCGCAACCGACAGCACATACCGTCCTTGTTGCCGCATTGATCGAAGACACAGCCGTGATAAATAATAGAAAAACAAATAACTTCTTCATAATCATACTCCTTGAAAAAATTGAAAAACACAATCGTGTAGATAGATAAGACTAAAACCCCGAAAAAGTCAAAACAAAAAAGATATTGTAAGATATGGACGGTAAACAGGCCGGCATGTTAAAATTAAATTCCAAATTCGGAATATTTTTTCAGCTACTTTAAAGTATTGGTATCTCATATGATAATTTGAAAAATAATGCATTTGGATTATAATTTAAAGGTCGTAATTGTCAGTCAACTTTTTAAAGAGGGGTATGTGATGAAAAAACTGCTTGTTATTTCATGGATTTTTTTTATGTCTTTTGTTTCTTGCAGTAATTCAATTGACACTGGCAGCTCACATGAAGAAGAGAAAGTTATGATGCAGACAAAAAGCATCTTAGCTTCTGATCAGGGTTCCAATTATGGTGTTTCAAATCCGTGGATTGACGGATCGAACGGCGGAACAGGTTTCGGCCCATGGGCAATAATGATAAATGCAGGCACTGGTTCTGCTGGTAATTTTATCGGTGACCCGGCCACGGCTGGAATTTCAGGAATGTCGACAGAATCTTTCGCTCTTTATGCAAATCCTGATGCTTCAGGAGCATTGGTCGATGCTGTAAGACCATTCAGCTCTCCTCTTAGTGTAGGAGGCACTTTCAGTTTCCAGTGGGGAGTGAACTGGGATTCAAACGGTTCGGGAGAAAAAGGGATTGTGCTGATGAGCGGTGTGACCACACTTGTCACAATAAAAATGGGTGGATCGGGAACAATTACAATAAATGGTTCAAATATGTTCCTTAATTACGGAACGGATGCAATGACGATTCATTTCGAGCTTGTAAGTTTAACGGAGCTCAGAGTTTACGCAACCGGCAGAGATGGAAGTGAAGTATATGACAACACTTTCACATTCGGTGATACGATTGCTCCTGACAGAGTGGCTTTTTATGCCCAGTTTCTTGCATCGGGAGAGCAGAGGCAGCCGTATTTCGATAAACTTGAGATCACAAGCGGCGCTCTTCCTGTTGAAAACAGAAGCAATGCTCTGGTTTTTGACGGAACGGATGATTATGTAACTGTTCCTCATGACAGTTCTCTGAACTTTACTGAATTTACAGTTGAAATGTGGATTAACAAGGCTGAAACAAAAACCACAAAACTGATAGGAAAATCACTGAGTTCTTCCCATGAAAAAGGTTTTGTTGTCGGTATCACGGATCAGGATCTGCTTTTCATTGAGACATGGAACAACGGTTCTACTTTTACACAGGGAACCAGCACTATGACAATTCCGAACAATCAGTGGATTCATCTCGCAATGACATGGAAATCCGGTGACAGACTTAAAGGATACATTAACGGACAGACAGTGATCGATGTTGCTACTGCGAGTTATGATATAACGACAACGAACGCTCTGATTATCGGTATGGCTCCGTGGAATGATCTGAATGAAAATCATTTCAACGGTAAAATCGATGAGATCCGTATCTGGAACGACATCCGTACAGAATCTGAGATCCGCCAGAACATGTATAGAGAGCTTCCCGATCCTGTGTCAGAAACAAATTTGGCTGCTTATTACAAGTTTAATGAAACGGCAGGCACTGTTCTTGAAGATTCAAAGAACAGCAACGACGGAACTCTTACAAATATGTCAGGTAGTGAATGGCAGGCTTCCCCGGCAATGTCCGGGCCTAAAAACGCTCTGGATTTTGACGGAGTGAATGATTATGTTTATGCAGATTTAAACTCATCGGGGTCCACAGCTATTACAATAGAATCCTATCTTTATTTCAATGACTTGACGGATCAGCAGAATATTATTCATATTGATGACGGCGGAATAAATCAGAGAATTATTTCGTATAAATCTGCGGACAATAAAATAAATTTGTTCGTATCAAACTCATCAAACCAGAACGATGTATTAAACAGCGATTTCACATTAGAGGCATATAAATGGTACCATTTGGCATTTGTTTATGACAACAAGAATGTTTCTATTTATGTGGATGGGAAAAAAGTTGCTGAAAAAATAATGACTTACAGTTATGCGCTTGATGGAACAGATCGCTTGTATTTAGGTGCTGACTGGGGAATAGGTTTTATTTCAAATGTTAAAATGGACGAAGTCCGTATCTGGAACACTGCGAGAACTGCCTCTGAAATACGCGAGAACATGATGCGTAATCTTACAGGAAATGAAACCGGTCTTTTAGCTTATTACAACTTTGATAATACGAGCGGTACAACTTTGCAGGATTTCTCAGGGAACGGAAATGACGGCACCCTCACGAATATGGATGATTCCGACTGGGTGGATTCCGAGGCATTTGACACATGGCTGGGCGCAGTGGACAACAGTTGGTCTAATGCCTTAAACTGGTCTGACGGTGTTCCTGTGTCGTCGGATAATATCGGAATTTACAAATGGACTGGCGGTTCCGAGGTTTCTATATCCGGAGCGCCTGAAATTAACAATGTTGTCATTTCGGTGACAGCTTCACCAGTACTGAGTTCCGATATCACAGTGGATGGTAATTTTATTAATGCAGGCGGAACTATTGATACCGGAATTGCAACAGTTTTCCTTGGCGGGACAGCACAGACTGTTGCAGGAGATACTTCTTTTTACAATCTTTTTAAAACAGTATCTTCTGCAGATACTTTATCTTTTGAACATGGAAGTACGACGACTGTAACAGGAACGCTTACTTTAAAAGGTGCGGCAGGACAGGAGTTGTCTTTGAGAAGTGATCTTTCGGGGAACCGCTGGAAGATCAACCCTCAGAGTTCAAGAGATATTGATTATGTGAATGTAAAAGATTCAGAAAATATCAATGCAAATTTGATAAATGTTCATCACTTTACAGATTCAGGTAATAATATCAACTGGATGCTTTCGTCATACACTCTTACTTACACGGCAGGGACAGGCGGCTCAATTACCGGGACTTCGCCGCAGACTGTAAATTACGGTTCAGATGGGACTGAAATAACAGCTGTGCCGGATGCAGGTTATTCTTTTGTTAAGTGGAGTGATGATGTTTTAACTTCATCGAGAACTGATACAAATGTAACGGCAGATATAACTGTCTCGGCTGAGTTTGCCGATATCAACGAGTGTGACACAGCGAACGGCGGTTGTGCACAAAACTGCAATAATACAGCCGGTTCATACAGCTGTTCATGTGATTCAGGCTACACTTTGAATGTAGACGGTAA
>DAOQAY010000037.1:0-1618 GCA_035354435.1 bacterium | reverse complement strand
CCGGTTCATACAGCTGTTCATGTGATTCAGGCTACACTTTGAATGTAGACGGTAAAGCATGTGACGATATAGATGAATGCAGTATGGAATCGGACGGATGTGATGCAAATGCAACATGCGAAAACACAGCAGGTTCATACAGTTGTATCTGTAATTTCGGATACAACGGAAACGGTTTCACATGCAGTGACATAAATGAGTGCAGCGAAGGAACCGATACCTGCAATGTCAACGCAGTATGCAGTAATACCGAACCCGGTTATGACTGCACCTGCAACGAAGGATATTCAGGCGACGGCTACACATGCAGTAATGTTGATGAATGTGCTGAGAACACAGACAACTGCGACCAGAACTGCGCAGATACTGAAGGCGGCTTCACATGCAGCTGTGAAATAGGATATGAGTTGAATGTTGACGGACATACCTGTGATGACATTGCTGAATGCGGCAACGGAATAATTGAGCCGGGTGAAGAGTGTGAAACATCGGAAGGTACATGCTGTACACCGGAATGCAAACTTGTTGCAGCTGATACAGTATGCCGTGCCGGAGTCGAGCTTTGTGAAGAGGATGCAAAGTGTGACGGAATATCAGGCGCATGCCCTGAAAACGCACCTAAAGCAGCTAACACTCCATGCAGAGCATCTGCCGGAGAATGCGATGTAGATGACTTCTGCAACGGTACTGACATAACATGTACTGACGGATTCCGGCCTGATGAAACGGATTGCACAGGCGACGGCTACAGCTGGACGACATATAAGTGCACATCTGGAATATGCGAATCGACAGGAGAGACATCCGGAACATGTACAACGGCGATAGAGATCTCTTCATTCCCGTATGAGAATATCAACACGACAGAAGGCAGACCCGACCATGTTACATCGTATGGAACAGGCTGTGATGAAATAAAAGATTCTTCCAGCGATGTGGTTTACAGTCTTGTTGTAAAAGGCGGTAACACATACAGGATCAAAGTTGACGGAGCTAACGACCTTGCAGTTGCAGTTCTTGGAACCTGTGCTGATGAAGAGGCATGCGTAGATGCAGTTGATGTAAATAACGGAGGAACAGAAGAGACAGAGTTCATGGCGGCATCTGACGGTACCCTTGTTCTTGTTGTAGAATCAATATCAGGCGGCGGCGGATACACACTGACAGTTGAAGAGATCCCCGGTGAAGAGCCTGATGATGCAGATACAGCTGCGGATGATGATGCAGATACAGGAGACACCGGATCTGACGATGATGCTGACACTGGTGACACAGGCAATACAGCTGCGGATACCGATACAGGTGATACCGGAGACACAGCGGCTGACGAAGATGTAACTGATGAAGATACCGGAAACACACAGTCCGACACAGATGATATCGCAGATGCCGACACCGGCGATACTGGAAATACCGGAACTGATGAAGACCAAGGTGATACCGGAAATACAGGAAACACAGGAACAGATGAAGATTCAGGTGACACAGGTAACACCGGAAATACCGGATCTGATGAAGATTCAATGATGCCCGATGCGGACGGAACAGACGATGATGAAGTCACGGATGAAAATCCGGTATCAACACTGGGCGGCAGCGGATGCAGTTGTGCAGTTGC
>DAOQAY010000036.1:0-23384 GCA_035354435.1 bacterium | reverse complement strand
GTTGTTTAAGGAGCAGAAAATGTCTAGTAATTTCAAAGCAGTAAAAATATCTGATTCAGTTTACTGGGTTGGTGCGATCGACTGGGGTGTAAGATATTTTCACGGATACTCAACAAAATGCGGAACGACATATAACGCATACCTTATCATGGCGGATAAAATAACGCTGATAGACGGTGTAAAACACGGTTTTGAAAAAGAACTGCTTGAAAGAGTTGCTTCGATCATAGATCCTGAAAAGGTGGATTTCGTTATTTCAAATCATTCTGAGCCGGATCACAGCGGAACACTGCCTGAGATCATCAGAACTGTTAAACCCGAAAAGGTCTTTGCTTCCAAGAACGGCGTGAAAGCGCTTGCGGCACATTTCGGCGATATGGGTTATCCTATGTTTGCAGTTGATGACGGCGGCGAACTTTCTCTTGGGAATAGAACTCTGAAGTTCATGGAAACGAGAATGCTTCACTGGCCTGACAGTATGTTCACCTATCTTGTTGAGGAGCAGATCCTTTTCAGTCAGGATGCATTCGGAATGCATTACGCATCTTCGGAAAGGTTCGATGATGAACTTCCGTGGCAGACTCTGCGTGAAATGTCAGCTGAATATTATGCCAATATCATTACGCTTTACAGCAACTTCGTTCAGGGGTTGTTCAAAAAAGTTAAAAATTCGGGGCTTGTGTTTAAGATAGTTGCTCCGGATCACGGTCCGATATGGCGCAATATGGATAATTTCGGGAAAATGCTCGAACTTTATGAAAGATGGTCATCCAGGACTACTTCGAAAAAAGCGGTTATAATCTATGATACAATGTGGCATTCGACTGAAATCATGGCAAGACATATCGAGGATGGTTTGAACAGTACAGGTGTTAGCGTCAAGCTTCTGCCTCTTCAGTCAGCAAGCAGGAGTGATGTTGCTACCGAGATGCTTGAGGCTACAGCAGTTATCGTGGGAACACCGACTTTAAATAACAATCTGTTCCCTTCCGTGGCGGATGTTCTGACCTATCTCAAAGGTCTTAAGTTCCAGACTCCTTTTGCGGGAGCTTTCGGGTCTTTCGGCTGGAGTGGAGAAGGTGTGCCTCAGATCAAAGGTTATCTTGCCGATATGGGTTGTGAAATAGTAGGTGAAGTGAGTGCAAAATATGTTCCGGATGAAGCAGTGAAAACAAAATGCTTCGACCTCGGAGCTGAAATAGGTAAGAAAATTATAAACAAGATCAATTAATTGAGAGGAAAAGATGAAGAAGTTCGTATGTGATGTATGCGGTTATGTTTATGACCCTGCAGTAGGTGATCCTGATGGCGGAATAGCTCCAGGTGTTGCTTTCGAAGACATTCCTGAAGACTGGGTATGCCCTGTCTGCGGCGTAGGCAAAGACAGCTTTTCTGAAGAGTAAATTTTTCTAAAAATTTTCCCCCGAAACAATTACGGACATTAAACTCCGATTATTTTATAAATTATACAATAAAACCCTTTACATCTGATGAGGTCGGAGTTAAATTACGGTGCTGTTATTCTTTTAATGGAGGGTTGTTATGGATACCGGTTTTATTGATCATGGCAGAATTTATGAGTATCTGAAGAACACAAAAGTTCCTGAAACTGCTGAATTGAAAGAAATTCTTCAACACGCCAGAGAACTTAAGGGTATCTCATTCGAAGAGGCTGAGAGGCTTCTGATGGTCGAGAATAGAGATCATCTCGAAATGGTTTTTGAGACTGCAAATTTCATCAAGGAGGAGATCTATGGAAAAAGACTTGTCCTTTTTGCTCCGCTCTATGTTTCAAATATGTGCAAGAACGAATGTCTGTACTGCGCTTTCAAAAGATCAAACACAATGATCCCCAGAAGGACTCTAACTCAGGCAGAGATAAAGCGGGAAGTTGAAGCTCTGGTAAGTCAGGGACACAAAAGAGTGCTTCTGGTCAGTGGCGAAGGTCTTGGCAAATCGGCTCTTGATTACACCATTGAATCTATAAATACGATCTACTCAGTCAAGGTCGGCAAGGGCGAGATAAGAAGGATCAATGTCAATATCGCGGCTCTTGAAGTAGAAGATTTCAAAAAATTGAAAGACGCAAAAATTGGGACATACCAGCTTTTTCAGGAGACATACAACTACGAAACATATAAAAAGATGCACCAGTCGGGTCCAAAATCGAATTATCTTTATCACCTTACTGCAATGGACAGAGCTATGGAAGCAGGGATTCAGGATGTGGGTGTCGGGATACTTTTCGGTCTCGAAGATTACCGTTTCGAGATTATGGCAATGTTGCAGCATATTAAGCATCTTGAGGGTCGTTTCGGCTTCGGTGTTCATACCATTTCTGTGCCGAGAATAGAGCCCGCGACAGGTTCAGACCTGTCACTTCATCCACCATTTGAAGTTGATGATATTTCATTTAAAAAGATACTTGCAATTCTTAGAATTACAGTTCCCTACACAGGAATGATTCTTTCAACAAGAGAAGGTTCACAAATGAGGAAAGAAGCACTCTCAATGGGTATTTCGCAGATAAGTGCAGGTTCCAGAACAAATCCGGGCGGTTACAGTGACGACAAATCTCTTGAACAGTTCAGTCTCGGTGATCACAGAAGTCTTGACGAAGTAATAAGAGACATTTCCTCAATGGGATATATTCCGAGTTTCTGCACAGGCTGTTACAGACTTGGCAGAGTCGGTGCCGATTTTATGGATCTTGCAAAGCCGGGACTTATAAAACATTACTGTCTTCCGAATGCCATGACCACATTTGCTGAATATCTTGTAAATTACGGCTCTGCTGAAACTCAGGTTGAAGGCTGGAAACTTATTGAAAGCATGATAAAAGATATTCCCGGAGAAGATGTAAGGAAAAAAACACTGGAAAATCTTGAACTTGCCAAAAAAGGTGTGACAGATCTTTATGTTTAGCGGAACTGAATGAGAAAAAGTCAAAAGACAACATATCTGCTTGTTCTACTTGCGATTCTAGTGAGTTATATCTACTGGATCATTGATTCATGGTATGTTTACAAGATAAATGAACTTTGCGCAACGGATGCTTTTTTAGGAAATATTCCTGCACACGCATATTTTTCAAGGATCGTTGTTACGCTGATCTCTCTTTCTTCAGCATTTCTGATATCATATCTTTATCGTGACAATGAAAAGATGAAATATTCGCTTTTAAAAACTGTGAAACTGTATCAGACCACATTGAGTACAGTAAGTGAAGGACTTTTTGACATCGATCTTGAACATAACAGGATTTATTACAGTGATACTTTTTTCAGGATGCTCGGGTACAGACCGGGCGAATTTCCTCAGAACAGAAAAGAATGGGAAAAGAGGATACATCCTGAAGATAGAAAAAGCGCTGTTGCGAAGATTAATGGTTATATAAAAAACAGCGAATCTTTTATGATCGAATACAGAATGGAAAAGAAGGACGGAAGTTTTATCTGGATAAGGTCATTTGGAAAGACAGCTCAAAAGGACATTGAAGGAAACCCTTTGAGGGTTGTCGGTACTATTGTTGATATATCTATGATCAAGGAAAAAGAACCGGTAGATGTTGAAAATATAATAATTTTGTGAGGAAGCTATGAAAAAAGAACTGTCAAAAGCGTTTTCTGAACTTACCGGCAGAATGAAAGACAAAGAACTTGCTGAAAAAGTTATACAGGTCTGGGTGGACTGTGCCATTGAAGGCGGATGGAAAAATTATGAAGAACTTCTTGAAATGCCTTTTACCCTGCTGACCGAAACTGACGGTGTAAATCTGATAGAGCACACAATTGCAGTGACCAAGGCTTCGATAGGAATAGCTGAAGCGATGGCGTCTACTTATAAGAAAATGCCGTTCAATATAAATATGGACTGGTTGATAGCAGGCGGAATCCTTCATGATGTAGGAAAATTGATGGAAACTGAAAAAGTTGATGGAAAATACAGAAAAAGCTATGCAGGTCAGTGCGAAAGACATCCAATCAGCGGATGTGTTGCCGCGGCAAAAGCGGGGCTTCCGATAGAAATACAGAATATAATTGTCACTCATGCCAAGGAAGGAGAGGGCGCTCCTAAAAGAATTGAAGGTGTATTCATTCATCAGGCCGATTTTGCTACATTCGATCCATGTGTGATGAAACAGAAAGGACTTCTTATCGAGAAAAAATAATAATGTTCGCAAGAAATATTGCAGGAAGCCCGGAAATTCTGAAAAATAGAACTGTTGCTATTGCTGGTTGCGGTGGACTCGGTTCAAATATTGCCATATCACTTGTCAGAAGCGGTGTGGGCAGGCTTATCATTGCTGATTTTGATAAAGTTGAACTTAGTAACCTTAATAGACAGCAGTTTGTGACCGGTGATATCGGAAAGCCGAAAGTCGAAGTTCTTGCTCATAATCTGAAAAACATAAATCCCGAAGTTGAAATTACTGCCATAAATCAGAAGCTGAGCCCTGAAAACATTAAAGAACTGTTTAAAGGTGCCGATATTCTTATCGAAGCTTTCGATCTTGCCTCGTCAAAGCTGTGGCTCATTGAGTCCTGGCTTGAAACATATCCGTCAAAACCGGTTGTGGCCGGCAGCGGAATGGCGGGACTTGGTAATTTTGAAAAGATACATGTCAGAAATGCCGGAAATCTCTATATATGCGGCGATGAAACGAGCGAAATGTCAATGGGACTTATGGCACCCAGAGTCGCAATAGTCGCAAATCTTCAGGCAATGACCGCTCTGGAAATACTTTTAAAAAATGTTTGAAATCTTTAAAAACATAGATCGTAAAAATTACAGACCTGGATTCGGCGGACTTGAGATATTTAAGTATATCGGTCCCGGACTTCTGGTGACGGTCGGATTTATAGATCCGGGGAACTGGGCATCCAATCTTGCCGCCGGAGCAGATTACGGATATGCCCTGCTGTGGATGGTCACTCTTTCCACGATCATGCTTATAATTCTTCAGCACAATGTTGCTCATCTTGGAATTGCAACAGGTCTGTGTCTTTCCGAAGCCGCGGCTGTTCATTTAAAACCAAAGTATTCCAAGATACTTCTTTCCAGTGCAATGCTTGCATCAATTTCAACTTCACTGGCAGAGATCCTGGGCAGTGCGATCGCTCTGAAAATGCTTTTTTCCATTCCCGTCAAAGCCGGTGCTGTTCTGGTGACAGCTTTTGTCATGATCATGCTGCTGACCAACTCATACAGACTTATTGAAAAATGGATCATTGCGTTTGTCTCGGTGATAGGGCTTTCATTTTTATATGAACTTTCTCTTGTGAACATTGACTGGAACGAAGCTGTTGCAGGCTGGGTCACACCGTCATTTCCTCAAGGCTCGATGATAATAATTATGAGTGTTCTCGGCGCTGTTGTAATGCCGCACAATCTGTTCCTGCATTCAGAGATAATTCAGAGCCGTCAATGGAACCTGAAAGATGAGAAAATCATAAAAAAGCAGTTAAATTACGAGTTTATGGATACTCTTTTTTCGATGATAATAGGCTGGGCGATCAACAGTGCGATGATACTTCTGGCAGCGGCGACTTTTTTTAAGACAAAAACTCATGCTTCAGAGCTCGAGCAGGCAAATCAGCTTCTGGCTCCGTTACTTGGAAATCATGCGGCGGTTGTTTTTGCCGTTGCACTTTTATTTGCCGGACTGGCATCGACAATTACATCCGGAATGGCGGCGGGAACTATTTTTGCCGGAATGTATCAGGAACCGTATGATATTAAGGATAATCACTCAAGAATGGGTGTCGGAATATCGCTGATAGTTGCATTGGGAGTTATTTTTCTGATAACCAATCCATTTCAAGGGCTCATAATTTCACAGATGTTCCTGAGCATTCAGCTGCCGTTCACGATCTTTTTGCAGGTATATCTGACATCTTCTGAAAAAGTTATGGGTCAACATAAAAACTCAAAATCAACAAAATATACACTTTATTTTCTCGGCGGAATTGTGACCGTGTTGAACATCGCTCTGTTTTTAAGTTTCTTTTCAAGTTGATTTTGGTAGCACTAGAATATTATTAAGGAACAGCCTGATTTGTCTTTTTTTGTTGTTTCTGTGTCTGGTATAACTGACTCGACATCATTGTCATTTGTGTCAGTTTCATCAGTAATATCAGTATCTTCATCACTTGTTTCGTTCACAACATATTTAGCAATATAAGGGCTGACTTCATATCCGGCGGCGGAGAAATTTCCTCCCACAAAAACGGCATTATTTTCATCAATTGCAAGAGCATGAACTGATCCATTTGTTCCTCCATTCACATCAACCCACTCAGTTCCGTTATATTTTGCAAAATTAGGATTGAAAAGATCGTTAACTCCATAAAAATATCCACCCGCATAAAGATTATCATCACTGTCAACGGCAAGAGCCCTGATACAATAACTTGAATAATCTGATTCACATTTTATTTTTCCGCCAATAGCACTCCATGATTTGCCATCCCATTTTGCAATGTTATATATCCCGTTTTCTCCATCAACTTCCCAGAAATCGCCACCTGCATAAAGGTTTCCCATGCTGTCGAAGGCCAATGATGTTATTAAAGTGCCATTCACTCTGCCGAAAGAACCGATTGTGTCCCAATTCTGACCATCCCATTTAAAAACAGAATTGTATTGAAAGGATTCATCACCGCCACCAGCAAAAAGATCCCCTGATTTATTAAAAGCCATTGAAAGTACTGGCGTTTCTATGCCTGATCCAAGATTTGCCCATTTTGTTCCGTTCCATTTTGCGATATGATTTAAACTAATTTCTCCGCTTTTTGTAAATGCGCCACCGGCATAAAGATTACCATAATTATCCCCGGCAAGAACATTAACAATAAAATTAAAATTATCTCCAACTTGTTTCCATTCAGTTCCGTTCCATTTTGAGATACTATAGGTTTTTTCAGAATCGCTTTTGTTAAAATATCCTGCGGCATAAAGATTTTCGCTATTGTCCGAAGTAAGAGAAGTGATGCTGTCAAACCCTGCATTTCCAAGGTTTGTCAGTTTTTTCCCGTCAAATTTTGCAATGAGCGATGATTTGTCTCCTAAAATGAAATTGCCGCCTGCATAAATATTGCCTTTTGAGTCTTTAATGAGTGCAGTTACCTGATGTTCATATCCTTTTTTATAGTTAAATACCGTGCTCCATTTTGTTCCATCCCATTTTGCCAGATATTTCACATCAATACCGCCAGCCTGACTGAATACGCCTAAAGCATAGAGATTACCGTCATCGTCAAAATCAATGCTTGAAATATAACCGTTTGTTCCTCCATTGAGGTTGCTCCATTTCTCGCCGTCCCACTTAGCGATGTTATGAACTTCAATATCTCCAGCGTTAGAAAAACTGCCTGCAACAAAAAGATTTCCCGATTTATCTGATTTCATTGAAGAAATGTAGGAGTTGTCACCGCTAATTCCGTCGCCGAGTGCAAAAAGGTCTGTTCCATTCCATTTTGCAATGTTGAAAGTAGAAAGATCGCCGATATTTGAGAACTGTCCACCGATATATAAATCGCCATTGTCGTCAGCTGAAAGTGCCATTATGGAAACTGGATTAATTTTGTCAGCAGGTATTTCAATAAACAATTCCCATGAAGTACCATTCCATCTGCCTACTTTTACAGTTTCAGAATAATATTTTCCTGAAACGCTTGCATATATGTTGCCATAGCTGTCGCTTGCCAGTTCCGTAGCTACGCCGAATCCAATTTCACTCCAGTCGTCATTTTCCCATTTCAAAACACTGAATCCTGATAAAATATCAAAGCCGTTACCGACAAAAACATCATTGTTGCTGTCAACGGCAAGATCATAAACACCGCCACCTTTTCCGTATAAATTTAGATCGTTGAAAGTTGTTCCTGCCCATTTTTTTACACCATTTCTGCCGCAAAGATATATAATCCCGGAACTGTCTGAAATTATACATTCAAAATTATAATCCTCTTCATTATTTAATGTTTCCCATTTTCCAGTTGGAATATGAAGTCTTGCAACATTTTTTGCAAAAACAGTATGAACTGCATCAAAATCACCTGCAATGTATAGATAGTCTCCATAAACAGCAAGATGCCGGGCACTTTTGCTTGATAAAGGCAACTCACCAGTAGAAATCCAGTATCCGTCAGGTTCATTACCAAAGGAATTGAAGAAAATTCCAATAATAAAAACAATTGCCAAAATAAACTTTTTCATTTTTTGTTCCTGTTCATTTATTCACCAGCATATTACTTTAACGGGTATTATTTGTAAATTGTTTCTTTTCAGGTTGATTTATATCTGTTCAAATTGTAGAATCTTCTGAATTTTTGAGAGGAATAAAATGAGGAAAGAAAAAGATTTTCTGGGAATTATTGAGCTGGACGACAATTTTCCTTTCGGGATAAATACAAAAAGAGCGATGCAGAATTTTAATTTTAATGATGAAGTGATGCATCCGTCTATTTTCAAAGCGCTTATCGAAGTGAAAAAAGCGTGTGCGGTTGCCAACAGGCTTGCCGGTATTCTTGATGAAGATATTGCAATTGCGATAGAAGCGGCTTGTGATCGTGCAATCGTAGAATTGATATATCCACGCCTTAATCCGTATCAGGGCGGAGCAGGAACTTCGATGAACATGGCGGCAAATGAACTGATCGCTAACTATGCACTTAAGATCATTGGGAAAAATTACGGAGAATATGAATTTATAAGTCCCCTTGACCATGTGAACCTGTCACAATCTACAAACGATGTGTTTCCGACTGCTGTAAAAGTTGCTATACTAAGAAACATTAGACAACTTCATGAAAATATTGAGAAACTTCTGTATGAACTTCAGGAGAAAGAGCATCAGTTTTCAGGTATTTTGAAGATCGGCAGAACTGAAATGCAGGATGCAATGCCTGTTTCGCTCGGTCAGGAATTCGGAGCGTGGGCGGAAGGAGTTTCAAGGTTCAGGTGGAGACTTTCAAAAGCTCTTGACTGGATTAGAGAGGTCAATATCGGTGGAACGGCTGTAGGCACAGGAATAAATGCTGATGTCGATTATCTGAGAATACTGCCCGATGAGCTTAGAAAGATCGTTGAAGAACCTCTTTCGATATCAAGGAACGGAGTGGATGCAACCCAGAACTGTGATCAAATAGTTGAGATCATGGGAATAATGAAAACAGGTGCGGTAGTCATCAAGAAAATTGCAAGTGATATCAGAATATTATCCAGCGGACCTGAGTGCGGAATAGGTGAATTGACCATCCCGGCTTTTCAGCAGGGTTCTTCGATAATGCCTGCCAAAGTCAATCCGGTAATGGCGGAAGCGGCAGAGCAGGTGTGTCTTGAAATAATGGCATCAGACAATTCAATCGGACATGCAGTTTCGCAGGGAAATCTTGAACTTCAGCAGTTCATGCCGTTCATTGCCCACAAAACTGTTCATTCAATATCGCTGTTTTCAGGGATGTTGAAAAATTTCACAAAAATGATCGCAGGAATTACAGCAAATGTTGAAAAAATAAGGAGTTTTGTCGAATCTTCAACGGTTATAGCGACACTCCTTGCCCCCACGATCGGGCATGAAAAAACGGCTGAACTCGTTATTGAAGCAAGAGAAAAAGGGGTTAAAATATATGACCTCATCATCGAAAAGAAAATACTTTCAAAGGAAAAACTTGACAGACTTCTGACACCCGAAGTTATGGCAAGCCCCGGAATGCCTGTTGTGGAGGAATAGATATGAATTCAAGAACAATTCGCGGTGACAGACTGCACATTGCATTTTTCGGCAGAAGGAATGCTGGAAAGTCATCGCTTATAAATGCACTTACAAATCAGGCGGTTTCAATCGTTTCAGAGACTCCCGGAACTACTACTGACCCGGTTTTCAAGTCGATGGAGCTTATGCCAATAGGTCCTGTTGTGCTCATTGATACTGCCGGAATGGATGATCTTGAAGATGCGCTTGGCGAAGAAAGGGTGAAGCGGTCTGAAAAGGTCCTTTCAAAGACCGATCTTGCCATAATTGTCGTAGATTCTGCAGGAACGGCGGGAGATATGGAAGATGATCTTATCAGGCAGTGCACTGAAAACAAAAGTTCGGTGATAATAGTTCTTAATAAAATTGATAAAGGTTTGTCGGAATCTGTTCACAACTGGATCACTGAAAAAAGTTTTGTAAGGGTAAGTGCCAAGGAAAACACAGGAATTGCCGAGCTTAAAAGCAGAATAATTGAAGTTGCACCATCAGAATGGGAACCGCCTTTTTTAAGAGATCTCATTCATCCGGGAGAAACGGTCGTTCTGGTCACGCCTATTGATCTTGGCGCACCGAAAGGTCGTCTGATAATGCCGCAGGTAAAAGCGATCCGTGATATTCTTGACGGTGATGCCGTTGCAGTGATGTGCAAAGAACGGGAACTGCTTACCACCCTGAATTCATTGAAGAATAACCCGGCGCTGGTAGTTACAGATTCGCAAGTTTTTTCACAGGTTTCAGCAGATGTTCCTGAAAGTGTTCCGCTAACTTCATTTTCCATACTTTCGATCAGACAGAAAGGTGATCTTGCAGAAATGGTGAAATCGGTACTTGCTGTGGAAAATCTTAAACCTGGAGATAAAGTGCTTGTTGCAGAAAGCTGTTCACACCATCCGCTGGAAGATGACATCGGAAGAGTAAAAATTCCAAGATGGCTTAACGCTCATGTCGGAGGCGGACTGAAAATTGAAACAGTTCCAGGATGTGAATATCCTGATAATCTTGAGGAATATAAGCTGGTTATCCACTGCGGAGCCTGCACACTGAATAGAAAGGAAATGCTTCGCAGGCAGTCAATTCCGGCAAAAGCGCAGATCCCCATGACCAATTACGGCGTTCTGATAAGTTATCTTCACGGAGTTTTCCCCAGAGCACTTAAACCATTCCCCGAAATACACAGACTTTTTGATAAGAACAACTTAAAAAAAGATATTTCTTCAAGAAAAAAGATGTCCGGAATGGCAGAAATTTAAATTCAAAGAAAAAAAAAGACCTCCCGCAGGAGGTCTTGTAAATCTATGCGATTTTGATTCTAGCCGCTGATAGCTTCAACAGGACAAACCGGAACGCATGAGCCGCAGTCAACACAGCTTTCTGTGATTTTATAAGCGTTTGTTCCTTCGATAATTGCTTCTGTGGGGCATTCGCTTGCGCAAAGACCGCAGCTTGTGCAAAGGTTCGGATTGATCTTGTGCATCGTTTTCTCCAAATCTTCAGTTAATAATGGACCAGTCACGGCACAGTTTTTACCATTTAAAGGACGGCTTTGTCAAGAAAAATATAGGAAGCCTTATCAATGGATTTAGCTTGACTGAAAATCCTTTGAAAGTAAAATGACTTGAATTTGGTTTTTTTAAGGAGAAACAGATGAAATTCGGGTTTATGATTCTTAATTCTTTGATTTTTCTTGTTTTCATCTCCTGTTCAACTGTAACTGACGAAACAAAAATATGTGTAACGGCACTTGATTGTTTAAATAATCAGATTTGTGTTGACGGCGTTTGCGTGTTTGAGGACGGCGATAAAGGAGATGCCGGTGACACAGGAAACATCAGTGATACTGACAATGTTGAAAACACAGATGATTCTGGCAATACTGGTGACATTGATGTTATTATTCATGATGATGGCGATTCTGGCAATACCGGTGACATTGATGCCGTTGTTCCAGATAATGGCGATACCGGCAACACCGGTGACATTGATACTGTTGTTCCAGATAATGGCGATACCGGCAACACCGGTGACATTGATGCCGTTATTCCAGATGATGACGATACCGGAAATACCGGTGATATCGATATTGTTCCAGATGATTCAGGAGATACAGGAAATACTGGAACTGATGCTGATACAGCTGGCGATACAGGTGTTCTTTTTGCAAACGGAGGATTCGAGTTGTGGACAGATCCGGCATATCCCGACAGCTGGAAGGGAACCAAAACAGATTTTGCAGCGGCAAACATTATTAAGGAATCGACAAAAATTCATTCCGGATCATTTGCTGTAAAACTGCAGAACACCACAACCAACCATAAACGGTTTACATCTGCCGCAATTGCTCTTACTGCCGGAGATTATACCTGCAAATACTGGGCAAGTGGAAGCGGAAAGGTCAGGAATGCGTTTTACTCAAATGATGTAGCCAGCGACTATGCATATACCGCATATAAAACTATTGCCTCGGCAAGCTGGACAGAGATAACTTATACTTTTAAACTGACAACAGACAGAGCGGCTTTCGAATTAATATTTTCAGTACAAAGCACATCTACGACAAACGATCACCTCAAAATAGATGATGTAGTCTGCACAAAAGACTGATGCTGAAATGTTCAATATTGTTCTGATAAATCCGGAGATTCCGCAAAATACCGGTAATGCCGCAAGGTCGGTTATTTCCCAGAAATGCAGACTGCATCTTGTAAAACCGCTCGGTTTCAAAATTGATGACTCTGCGCTGAAAAGGGCGGGGCTTGATTACTGGCAGTTTGTCGATGTCACGATTTGGGAATCTGTTGAGCAGTTTTTCAGTGAAAATGATATTGAAAAGATGCACTTTTTCTCTAAAAGAGGAACGGTCAGATACGATCAGGTGAAGTATTCAAAAGGTGATTTTCTTATTTTCGGAAGAGAATCTACAGGGCTTGATCCGGAAATTATCGCTAAATATTCCAATAAAACCAGATATATGCCGATGCTTGATACCAGAGTGAGAAGTATAAACCTGTCAAGCACAGTTTCAGTTGCACTTTTTGAAGCGATGCGCCAGAACGATTTTTTTAAGGATTGATCTCTATTCGATAATTTTCATGACTGAAAAATAACCTGTCATCGTAAGAGCTAGTCCGAGAAATGTGTTCAGAAGTATATTTGTTGTAAAAAGGGCGTAGTTTTTCTGGAGTATCAGTGCAAGGTTATCTTGACTGAAAGTGGAAAATGTTGTGAAAGCGCCGAGAAATCCGGTGACAAAAACATAATGTCCCGTTGTGTGTCTTGTAAAAATATTCATTTTTATCGAAAGTCCAAGTGCAATTCCGATAAGCAGACATCCTGCAAGATTGGTGATCAGTGTCCCGAAAGGAAAATTGTATTTGTGATATAAATGGTCTGTGGAAAGAAAAACAAGATATCTTGCAATGGCTCCTGTAAACCCGCCGATTCCTATCAGCAGCAGATTGCTCAGCATGTTTCAACCTCTATAATACTTAAAAACAGCAATGAGGTTATAGTTTAGAACATTTATTGTCAAAGAAAAAAATGCTTGACATGAATCTTTAAAAATTGCAAAACAGATATGATTGTCCGAATTTATATTATTTATTTTCAGTAATATTTTAAGGGAGGTGCAGATGGATTGCAGAACAGGAGCGCTGGTTTCCTTTATTGAAAGATCAGTAAAAGATCACGGAGCGGGGAGAGAAAATCTTCTTCCGGTATTAAGAGATGTGAACGATGAATTCGGCTATGTCAGCGGAAGCGCATTGATCGAGATAAGCCGGGTAATGGATATCAGCATCGGCGAGATCCACGGTGTTGCAACATTTTATTCGTTCATCAATGTAGAGAA
The DNA here is from genome assembly GCA_035354435.1 of bacterium. GTDB lineage: Bacteria > UBP6 > UBA1177 > UBA1177 > UBA1177 > JAKLDO01. The sequence continues at coordinate 9,777 of DAOQAY010000036.1, read as the reverse complement.
TAAAGGCAGTTATGTCATCAGATTGTGTAAAACGATAAGCTGTGATATGAAAGGTAAGGAAAAGATCGAAAAAACTCTTGAGCGGGAACTTGGTATCAAATTCGGAGAGACTTCTTCTGACGGTCTTTTCAGGCTTGAATATTCCAACTGTATGGGAATGTGTGACAAAGGTCCGGCAATGCTGGTGAATAACAAACTGTTCGATTCATTGACTCCGGAATCTGTACTTGACATTGTCAGCGAATACAGGAGGAAAAGATTATGAGCACAATTAAAGAAAAGAAAGTAGTACTCGGTTCATATACTGCCGGCAGTGGTCTGAAAGCGGCTTTTGCAATGAAACCGCAGGAAGTTATACAACTTCTGATCGATTCAGGATTGAGAGGCAGAGGCGGTGCAGGATTTCCGACAGGTTTGAAATGGAGATTCGCCGCAAATCAGAAAGAGCCGGTAAAAACAGTAATATGCAATGCCGATGAAGGTGAGCCGGGTACATTCAAGGATAGAGTGCTTCTCACTGAACATATTGAAAAAGTGCTTGAAGGTATGATCATTGCCGGTTATGCGACCGGTGCCGCTGAAGGTTTCATCTATCTGAGAGGTGAATACGCGTTCATGCTTCCGGTACTTGAATCAGAGATCGAGAAATTCAACAGCAAAAAACTTCCTTTTTCATTTAAAATCTCAGTCAGAATGGGTGCCGGAGCTTATGTCTGCGGTGAAGAGTTCGCTCTTATCGAATCAATGAACGGAAATCGTGGCGAGCCGAGAAATAAACCTCCTTTTCCTGTTCAGAAAGGTTATCTGGAAAAACCGACACTTGTAAACAATGTCGAGACTTTTGCAACGGTTTCCCATATTCTTGTAAACGGTGCGGACTGGTTTGCCCAGCTCGGGACAGATAAGTCAAAAGGAACCAAATTGTTCAGTATTTCCGGTGATGTACAGCGTCCGGGAGTTTATGAGTTCGAACTGGGTGTGAGACTCAGCGATATCCTTGAATTTGTGGGAGCAGAAAATACAAAATCGGTACAGGTCGGCGGTTTTTCGGGTGTAAATGTGGCAAAAGACCAGTTTGACAGACCTATTGCATTCGGCGAACTTCCTCCCGGTGGCTCAATTATAGTTTTCAATAAGGACAGGAATATGCTGAAAGTCCTTAAAAACATTCTTGAATTCTTTGAAGAGGAAAGCTGCGGACAGTGTACCCCATGCAGAGAAGGTTCATACCAGCTTCTGAAAGGTCTGGAAATGATAGAAAAAGGTGAAAAGAGCGTCAGATACTATAAAGAGCTCGTTACTTTGTGTGAAGTTATGAAAGATAGTGCGAAATGCGGACTCGGACAGAGCGTTCCCAATCCGTTTCTGAGCATTATTGAAAATTTCAAAGATGAAATTCTGTACAGATAACAGGAGGTAATAAATGAGTGAAATGATAAAAGTGAATATAGACGGTATTGATGTTGAAGTAGAATCGGGTTCCACAGTGCTTTCAGCATGTGAAAAAGCCGGTGTAAAAGTTCCGGTTCTGTGTCACCATCCCGATCTCAATGTGGCAGGAGTATGCAGAATATGTCTGGTCGAAATCGAAGGGGTTGGCGCACTTCAGGCTTCTTGTGCCTATCCAGTGACTCAGCCCATGAAAATCAAAACTAAGACTGACAGAGTGAGAAAAGCAAGAAGGGTCAATCTCGACCTTATCCTTGCTGAGCATTACGGTGACTGCTACACATGTTCCAGAAACGGTAACTGCGAACTCCGCAAACTTGCTGACGAATACGGTGTGGATAAATTCAGATTTCCTCATGTTCAGGCTCCAAGATACAAAAAAGATACAAAATCGTTTTCCATTATCCGTGATCAGGACAAGTGTATTCACTGCAAGAGATGCATCAGAACCTGTATAGATATGCAGAAAGTCAATGTCTATGAAACGGCCAACAAGGGTCATGCCGTTGAAATTCAGGTCGCACTTAACAAGTCTATCGCCGATGTGGTGTGTATCAACTGCGGTCAGTGCGTAAACCGCTGTCCTACAGGTGCTCTGTGGACTCAGGATGTGAGCGATCAGGTTTGGGAAGATATTGAAAATCCTGATCTTTTCGTAATTATGCAGACAGCTCCGAGCCCAAGGGCGGCAATCGGTGAAGAGTTCGGTTATGCTCCGGGAACAAGAGTCACAAAAAGGCTCAATGCCGCAATGAGAAGAGCAGGTTTTGACAGAGTTCTTGATACAAATTTCGCCGCCGATCTTACAATTATGGAAGAAGGAACCGAACTTCTGGAAAGACTGCATAAAGCGATAGTGCTTAAAGATAAAAAGGTCAAAATACCCATGTTCACATCATGTTCTCCGGGCTGGGTCAAGTTCATCGAACATTACTATCCCGACTACCTTGACCATTTATCGTCCTGCAAATCGCCTCAGCAGATGTACGGAGCGATCATAAAGACCTATTATGCTGAAAAAATCGGTGTCGATCCTTCAAAGATCAGAACTGTTGCGTTAATGCCGTGCAGTGCGAAGAAATATGAATGCAACCGTCCCGAGATGTGTGACAGCGGTTACAGAGATGTGGATTACGGTCTGACCACCCGTGAAATGGCGATGATGCTCAAAGAAGCAGGGCTTCATCTTGCCGATATGCCTCTTGAAGAGTTTGATCCTGTGCTTGGAGAAGGAAGCGGTGCAGGTATGATCTTCGGAGCGACCGGCGGAGTAATGGAAGCGGCGATCAGAACGGTCTATGAGCTTGTGACAGGTCGTCCAGTGCCTTTTGAAAGACTGAACATCATGCCTGTCAGAGGAATGGAAGCGATCAAAGATGCAACTCTCAAACTTGAAAATGTGAAAGAAGAATACAAATGGCTTGAAGGAGTCGAGCTGAAAGTTGCAGTCGCTCACGGTACAGCAAATGCCAAAATACTGATGGAACAGCTTATCGAAGGAAAGCTTGATTATCACTTTATTGAGATCATGGCATGTCCCGGCGGATGTCTCGGCGGCGGCGGACAGCCGATACCCACAACTCCCGAGATCAGACTTGCAAGGGCAAAAGCAATCTATCAGGAAGATGAAGATATCGTCATCAGAAAATCGCATGAAAACCCATTAATAATAAAGCTTTACAATGAATTCCTCGGCAAACCCGGAAGCCATAAAGCCCACGACCTTCTCCACACCCACTACACAAAACGCGGCAGATATTTCGTCAAGGATTAGCGGGACTGTTCACTTTCTGTATCATAAATAAGATTTCTATTTACTTTCTACAAAATATTTGCTAAAAATTTAATGCGTTTTCGTTCTGTAAAAGAAAAATAACAACTCTGAAGTCTCATTGTCCTAAAACGGAAGTCACGGAGTGAGACCACTGGGTCGATACTGAAAAGTTCCGGCCTGCCGCAATTGCAAAGGAGGGGAAACAGCAGTTTCTTACCAAAAGATTTTAATAGGAGGCACTATGAGCGTTGCGGAAATGAAATCCAAGCACAAAACAATTAAAGTGTGGAATTACAAAGCAGGAGAGATAATGCGCGGTTACAACAACCGTACTCTCCACATCGACCTTACAGACAACTTAATTTCTGAAAAACCTGTGACCCAGCTCATGAAAGACAAATTTGTCGGCGGAAAGGGCTTCGGTTTGAAACTTCTATGGGATGCTACAAAACCCCAGACCAAGTGGAACGATCCTGAAAATGAAATAGTTATCAGCCCCGGACCTTGCGCAGGTATCACTCAGTACAGCGGTGCGGGAAAATCACTTGTTGTTTCGATTTCTCCCCAGACAGATTCGATCATGGACAGCAATGTCGGCGGATATTTCGGTCCATATATGAAATTCAACGGATTTGATGCTATTGAGCTTCAGGGCAAAGCAAAGAGCGATGTCATTATAATTCTGGACGGCAGAACACATACTGTCACTATCGAAGAAGCTCCGGCAGAAGCGATAGACAGCCACATTCTTGCCGAACAGCTTACCGAAATGTATGCTCTGGATGATAAAGATAAAATAAATATTGCAGTCGTTTCAGCCGGAAAAGCTGCCGACCACACACTCATCGGAATGCTCAATTTCAGTTTTTATGATCCCCGCAGAAAGCTTTGCAGACTCAAACAGGCAGGCCGTGGCGGAATCGGAACTGTTTTCAGGGATAAAAAGATCAAAGCACTCGTTGCCATTGGAACAGGAGTCAAAGGAAATCTCAATAATGTTGCCGACTTGAAAGCAATTTCGGAACGAGGGCAGAGACTGATAAAGGAAATAAAGGCAGGTGATGAAACTCAGTGCGAAATGAGAACGAAAGGTACAGCTCATCTCATGGAAATTATGAACAATTATGATCTTCTCCCGACAAAGAATTTCCAGTTTGGAAGAGATGACAGCCAGATTGCAAAAATACATTCGGAAGTTTTCAAATCGAAGTTCACACAGACCTGGAAAGATCTCGAAGGGTGCTGGTTCGGCTGTGCACTTTCATGTGCTAAAGCTGTTGACAAGTTTGAGCTCAGGACCGGTCCGTACAAAGGCGAAAAAGTCATTGTTGACGGTCCCGAATATGAAACTGCGGCTGGCGTTGGTTCAAATTGCGGAATATTTGATGCTGATCATATTATCGAAGTTAATTTTTACTGCGACACATACGGTATCTGCACTATTTCATTCGGAACTCTCACAGCTTTTGTCATGGAATGTTATGAAAACGGAATACTTAACAAAGAAAGAACAGGCGGACTTGAGCTTAATTTCGGCAACAGGGATGCGGCGCTTGAACTTCTTCACCAGATGGCAAGAGGCGAAGGTTTCGGTCTTATCGCAGGACACGGCGTTCGCGGCATGAAAAAGATATTTGCTGAAAAAGGCTGGGGCGATATCAATTTTATGAATGATATCGGAATGGAAAATAAAGGTCTTGAATATTCGCAGTATGTTTCAAAGGAATCACTTGCTCAGCAGGGCGGATATGCTATGACCAACAAAGGTCCTCAGCACGACGAAGCATGGCTTATTTTCATGGATATGGTTAATAACCAGATCCCGACATTTGAGAACAAGGCGGAAGCACTTCATTATTTCCCGATGTTTCGAACATGGTTCGGTCTTCAGGGTTTCTGCAAACTTCCGTGGAATGACATTGAGCCTGAGAATAACCGCCAGACTGCAGAGCCTGCAAAAGTTCCGGAACATGTTGAAAGTTATGTAATTATTTACAATGCTGTAACAGGAAACAACATTGATAAAAAAGAACTGATCAGACAATCTGAAAGAGTTTATAACTTCCAGAGAGTATTCAATATCAGAAGAGGTTACGGACTTAGAAAACACGATGCTCAGCCATACAGAGCATGCGGACCGGTTACAAAAGAAGAATATCTGAGCCGTGAAGCTTTTTATGATAAGCAGTTGAAAGAACTGGTTAATTTTGATCCGGCTGGAAAATCTACTGAAGAAAAGATGTCAGTAATGAGAAAATATAGAGAAAACCGTTATGAACAGCTTCTTGATGCGGTTTACAAACGCCGCGGCTGGACGAGTAACGGTGTTCCGAAGATTGAGCACCTCAAGGAAATAGGAATGGATCTTCCTGAAGTTATTGAAGTTGTTAAACCATTGCAGTAAAAAATGAACAGAACCATTACAGTAAACGGCAATATAATTGAATGGCATGAAGGAATGACGGTCACGGATGTTCTCGCTGTCATGAAATATACATTTAAACTGCTTGTTGTACATGTTAATGAAAATAATATTAAAAGAGATGAGTGGCCTGAAACTCTGGTTCCGGAAGGTGCCGAAGTCAAGGCCATTCATCTGATGAGCGGAGGATAGAATGTTTAAAGTAAATCAGTATTTTGAAGGGCGTGTTGCATCATTAGGCTTCAATCCCGGAAACGGCAATGCCACAGTAGGTGTCATGGCTCCAGGAGAATATGAGTTCGGCACTTCAACAGTTGAGCATATGACCGTTGTTGCAGGGCTTCTTACTGTGAAACTTCCCGGTTCAAAAGAGTGGAATGATTATAAAGCAGGCACAACATTCATAGTCCCGAAAGATTCAAAATTTCAGCTCAAGGTCAAAGTCGATACAGCATATCTTTGCGAATATAAATAACACCTTATAAACTTGACAATATCTCATTTTCCAATATTTTTTCACACGATACTCCGAGTGTTCGATCCTAAAGCATAAGGGCCAGGGATTTGGCACCGATAGGGTTTGCAATGAAAAGAGCAGACCTTCCAAACTTGAAAAGGAGGTTAATATGTTAAAAGTATCCGGATTTATTCTCATTTCTTTTCTTTCAATTTTTTTCATTTCATGCGGTGATGATGCTGCAAGCGACAATGACAGCGGTCTTACTGATAACGAAACTGTCACCGATACCGACAATGCGCAGGAAAATGATTCAGTAACGGCAGATGAAAACCAGATAAATGATGAGACAGCGGATGAAACTGCCGATGAAACAGTCGATGAGACAGTCGATGAGACAATAGACGAAACTATTGATGAAATTGCAGACGAGACAATAGACGAAACCATTGATGAAACTACAGACGAAACAATTGATGAAATTCAACCTGATGATGATGCGGTCTCAGGGCCTTCCACAGAGGCTCTTGCCTGCTGCCAGGAAATAGTGAAAGAGTGGTGGAGATGCGAAGGAAGTTTTGATTTTGATGCTGTTGACGGTTGTGTCGCCTGTGTAAATGCTCTTTCAACCTGCGAAGAGTTCAATCCCACAGATGAATCTTTTTCATGCAAAGATGAATGTGGTGCTGTATGTCCTCCAGTTTCATTGAAAGGTGACGGATCAGGTCAGGATAGAAGATTGATCGCAGACGAATATTGTGCTTTTATCATGGATCCGGCTTGCGGACATTCTGCTGCGGATTTTTCTTCACTGGGTGCCATAGACGGACTTGACGCCTGCTATGATCTATAGATTTATTATTATCTGGTTTTTTGTTCTGACCTTATCAGCTGCTGAAAAAGAAGAAAATGTTTTCAAGGCTGGTGAAATAGTTGTAACCGGTTCAAGAACAAAAAGCACGGTCGAGGAAGCATCTACGACAACCGTTGTCACTCCTGAAGATATCGAAAAGAAAGGTGCATCGACTCTTGATCAGGCGCTTGAGGGAATTCCGGGAATTCAGGTCTATACACACACAAAAGGTCACAAAAGGATCAGGATGAGAGGTTTCGATCAGGAAAAGATATTCATTCTGGTTGACGGAGTTCCGCTGAATGACATTTATTCTACAGATGTCGATCTGTCTGCAATTCCTGTAAATGCGGTTTCAAAGATAGTTGTCAACCGCGGCGTATCATCAGCACTTTACGGAACTGACGGTGCGATAGGCTCGATAAACATAATTACAAAAAAACCTGAGAAACTCTTTGCAAATACCAAGGCTGAGTACGGTTCATGGAATAATTCGCAGTTTGCGATGTCTCATGGAATGCCGGCAGGTGATTTTTATTACTGGTTTTCAGGAAGTGTGCTTCTTTCTGATGGATTCAAACCTTCACAGAAACTCAATTCCAAATTGCGGAAACAATGGTATAACAAACTTCTGAGATATGACAGATACGGCATTTCTTTTGATGAGATCCTCAATCCGTCGAAAAATCAGTATATTGAAGATTCAGGCAAGTGGAACCATACTGAATTTCAGAAATACAACGCTTCCGCAAAAGTTGGCTGGAACCCGGTCAAACAGTTCGAAACGGGAGTCAACGCAGACTATCATTACAGCGAATCAAAATCCAATACTTACCAGAATAACTGTTACAGCGATTACGATCCGGCTCAGAAAATATGGAAAAATGACAGAAGGCCGGGATTTCATGATGATCCGCGATATGCTCAGGACTGGATACTCCGCAACAGATCATTTGTCTATCCTGAGAATTGGAATTTCAAGGTCGCACCTTACTTTACAGTAGATACTGAAAAGTTCGAGCTTGTTTTCAATTCATGGTATTATCAGGTATATCAGCTACAGAAAGGATATTCTGACAACAATCACCTGTATTCTAAAGGTGAAGCTTCTTTTAACGGTTCAAAAAGCACAGCAATTATAGATCCTTATCTTGACCTGAAAACCCAGCAGGGATACGGCTTCAGACTGCTTCCTTCAATAAAATTCTCTAAAAATTACAAAGTTAATTTCATGTTTCACTTCAGAGATGAGTTCTTTGTTGCCAAGGAAGCTGCTATTTCAGAAACAGAATCGCCCGGTATCATTGAAAAAATGGGCAAAGATTATTATCCGGTGCGGGATCTTAGGGCGCAATATATTTCTGCTGCCGTCGAAGATGAGTTCAAATATAAAGGATTCCGGTCAACAGTAGGCGGGTCATGGGATGCTCAGAATTTTGTGAAATTCAAGCAGAGAGCTGAAATGGAATATGGTGACGCATATATTCCGTCCGATCAGTCCGCTGTCTGGGGGACAAGAGATGCGTTCAGTCCTGTGGCGACTGCGATGTACGACCCGTGGAAGAACCATTTGAGACTCAGAAGCGCATTCAGTGCAAAAACAAGGTTTCCGAATCTCAATGAATACAGCAAGATAACAACACTCGAAATGGATACCGGAAAGCTGAAACCCGAGAAAAGCTATAATTACAGCGGCGGATTCGAATGGATGTTTTTTGATAAGAAACTCTCTTTCAGGAATGACTATTTTATAGATACGATCTTTGACAGGATCGCAAAAGTGAACAAAGACGAAGCTCCGCTTAATGTTGAAAAGACCGTTGTTCAGGGTCTTGAAAGTTCGCTCAACTTGGATTTTGAAAAACTTGGTGGACTGCTTTCCATAAATATTTTAACAGTTTACACATTCCTCCATGCAAGAAATTATGACGATTCCCCAGAAGAACAGGTGAACAAAGGGGTTTATCTTGAATATATGCCGGAACATCAGCTTGTTTTCAATCTTACTTTGGATTTTGACTGGAAATATAAGTATCTTCCTGTTACTACTTTAATGTTCTGGGGCGAAATGTCATTCGGCGAAGTCGTTTATGTCATGAAAAGCGCTCCTGCAAAAACAGATCCTTTCTCGACAGACTATTTTGAGACCGCATCTTTGCACGATCCGGTAATGCTCAATCTTAAAATATCACAAGAGATCTGGGACTACTTCAAAATATGGTTCGCCGTGAAAAATCTTCTTGATGATTACAATTCCGACCCGTTCAATCCCGGAGCAGGAAGAAGTTTTTTCGTTGGTGCATCTTTCGAATATGATTGATTGATCTCTTTTTTCAATATTATCAAAACTCACTGAATTTTCTGGAAATCCTCAATTTTTTGTATTTACCTTTTTAATCTGTTAGAATGACTCGAATTTTTTAACTCATTGTTTTGCATATATTTGCAGAATGGTGAGTTGCGGGAGAAATTCAGGTATATAAATGGGTCGTTTTTATAAGGAAACTACGCCGAATTAATGGTTGAAATCTTGACAAAAGAAAGTGAAAACATGAAAATTTCGAAGTTTTTCTTTTAAAGGTATCGTTGATGATCGTTTTTGGTATTATTGGATTCGTTTCATTTCTAGGCTTTATTCATATTGTGTTTTTTGATGGTGACCAACGAAGGCCTTTGAAAACAGCATGGGATTCTATAGTTAAAAACGAGCCTCCTCCTTCTATGACCAATTTTAAAGGTGTTGTTGCTGCAATTTTCTTTGCTGCAGTTATAATTGTTTGTGCAATAATATCGCATGAATATATTAAGATCGAAGATTATGT
>DAOQAY010000035.1:0-23729 GCA_035354435.1 bacterium | reverse complement strand
CCGGTAAGTTCACTCAATTCCTGTTTGAACGGATTCATCTAAAGAAATCCCCTGAAACGGGGATTGTTGTAGTGTGAAAATCAAATAAGTTTGGTGTAGAATCTGTCGAATTGACAGTTATTTGTATTCCCTATCTTTTTTAAATGCAATTTTTTCTTTTTCAGGATTTTCAAGATTAATCTGTGTTTTCAGCCATTCAGCGGCTTCTTTGTATTTATGAACTTCCCCGAAGCTTAATCTTATAGCGTTTTCCATATCATCAAGAGACTCTTTGAAAAGTCCCTTTTTTATTAAACAGTATGCTCTGTTTGCCAATGTTGTATGATTTTCAGGATTTATCTTTAAAGAATTAGTAAAGTGTTCAATGGCTTTTTCCTGATTTCCGATTTTGGATTCAATAACTCCCATGTCTGAAATTATTTCGGGTGTGCTGGGTTGCAGCTCATTTGCTTTTTCCATGTTTTCTTTTGCCATCATTAAATCCATATGATCTGTTCCAACTATAAATGTAATGATTTCTTCAGAATTTTTCATATAACACATTGCACAATACCTATAAGCCCATCCGTTTGAGGAATCTTTCTCAATTATTTTCTTAAATGCGTTTATCGCAGGTGTATATTCACCCGCTTTCATCAGTCTTATAGCTTCTTCCATTGTCGCCCTCCTTTTTACTATTCATTGAGATTACTATAATTTTCGCTCTTTATATATCCTCTTCCTCTTCAGATCCCTTGTTTTCCAAAGCATATAGTTCATTTGATAAAAATATTTGAATGCCTGACATAAGTTTATTAAGATTTGTTCCCAATTTTCGTTAAATTTCCACTTAATCTCAAGCCATCCAAGATATCCGGGGCTGTCCAAATCTCCTTCATCGTTTAAGGAAAGAATCACATAATTTCTGATCATTCTGAATATTATGCTTTTATTGTTTTTAAACCGGTTCATGTTTTTATTGCCGATAAAATTATCTTCTTTAAAAACGAGATCGCCCAATTCTCCGGTTTTTGTAACTAGTTTCCAAAATTCATCAGACATGTGTTTTATGTTTTCAGCAAATTGAACATTCATTTTTAAAAATATATAGTCATATTCGATCCCTATTTCAAAGGTGTTCCCGGTCTTTTTGGATTCAGCATATAGAAGCTGACCGAAAGAAAACATGTCAGCCATTTCATAATTCCAAGTATCTTTGAAATTCCCATAACTTTTTGCAATAAGAAAAAGGTCGGTAAAAACAAGGTGCATCTTTTGGAAAGCATCTACGAGCTCTTTGTTTGGAATTTCTTCTTCAGCCACAAGATTATAATATAGTGTCCGTTTGGTTTCCCTGTTCCATCTTTCATAGTCCGGCTTATGCTGTTCAATTGTTTTAAGAATATTTTCTTCCATTTCGCAACTTTTCCTATCCCATCAGTATCACAATGCCTGTTTCCTTCAATGCTTCCTCTTTTGTGATCTCGCCTTTTTCAATTCTGCTTTTCATCGACCATAAATACATCGGATGCCGTTCGGCGGCCTTTTCGAGAGTTTCAAGCTCTGGAGGGGTCATTGAATTATAAGTATCTTCAGCTTTCTTCCTTTTTTCTTCAGCTTCTCTTCTTATCCGGTCTTTCTCCTCTTTTTCTTTTCTTTTCGCCTCTATTTCCAGTTTTCTCAGATATTCCGCTTTTTCCCTTTCGCTTTTAGCCCAGTCTTCAGTAAGGCTTTTTTTAAGGTACGCATCAAAGTTATCCTTGCAGTTCTTTTTTGTGTATTCAATATTTGATCTTATAAAGTCCGCTCCTCTGTCCGCATACTGTTCAATGGTCTTGCGGTTACTGTCATTCCTTGACTGCTCCGGTATCAGTTCAAATAAATTGACTGTCTCTTTCAATGCCGGTGATTCGAAGATATTCATCTGTTTATCTTCCTCAAGGAATTCATCTTCCACGGAGTTGATGACAAGTCCTTCATGTCCGGTTGTAACACTGGCGGCTTTCATGTTGTAGTCAATAAGTTTAGAGCTTTCATCGCCGAAATGGAATTCAACATAAGAGTTGCCGAGAGGTTTGTTTCTTATAAGTGCAAAATTCAGAATAAGGTCTTTCTGTTTTAATGTTTCACAGGCATTCTCAATTACATTTATCGTTCCCGGAATGTTGGATTTTTCCCAGGATAACGGAAGCCTTGAAGCAAGGAACCGGCATGACCTTTTAATAATGGACTTCTTTTCCCAGCCATGCCATTTCTTAATAAGCATGAACATTTTTCTGGCGGTTGCATTATCAATTTCCAGTAGTTCCTTCTGGTTGAAATAAAGGAAACCCTTATGTTCCAGATTTTTATACATATGATCCGAAAAAGTCAGTATGAGAATTTCGTTTATCTTGCTGTTCCTGAAATATTTCTGATATTTCTCTTTTTTATCTTCCGGCAGTTTCACGGTTTGATCGAAGGAATAGGTGAAAGCATGTTGAAGAATAGGGAAGGGTTCTTTTCCTATAATTTTTCTTTTCATTTCAGCATTGTAAAAAAGATTCTGAAGCTCAATAGTACACCGGCTTAATCTTTCGATGCTGTCCTTTATCCTTTCGAGTTTGTTATATGGAACATCTGATACCTTGGCAAGTGTAAAATAATCAGTAATGACCTCTTTACTGTTCTGCTCTTTCGAAAGTTTCAAGATCCCGTAAAAAACCTTTTCATCAAATTCCTGTGGTATCTTATGCGAAATAAGCCCAGGAGCACCTGAAGGTGAAACCATCATATAGCTGTTGTCTTTTTCAGAAAAGATGTATTTACGGGCTTTACCGTCTTCAATATTGCGGTCTTTTGTGAAGAAGGGAAGCTCGATCATGTTAAATTCATATTTTATCAATTCTGAATTTGCTTCCAGTTCGGGATCTGAATCAAGGTTATAATGAATTTCTTCCAGTTCGATCATCTTGACATCGATGGTTTCCTGCCCGGAGTTTTGTTTTTTAAGCTGATTTTTACCGCCCATTTTAAAACCTCCAAAAGCTAACTATCTGAAATTAATCACTTTAAATTATCCCCTTTCATCATAGAATCATCATCGTTATTCATGCTGTAATTGTCAAATGCCAGACATTTTTCTTTAAACGCAACGCTGATTTTCATCGTTCCCGCCTGTCAATATTATCATCGTTCATCATAGATCAGTTGAAATTACCAAGTCTCGGCGACTTTGTCAAGGAAATTATCATCGTTTATCATAGATATTATCATCGTTCATCATAACCCGATCATAAATCATGGCAGAAAATCATCATCGTTCATCATAGAAATCACCCCTTTTCATCATAGAATCATCATCGTTCATCATAGAAATCATCCCTTTTCACCATAGAATCATCATCGTTCATCATAAATAATATCCCTTTTCATCATAGAATCATCATCGTTCATCATAGGTATTATCCCTTTTCATCATAGAAATATTTTCTTTTTTGACCTGTATTCTTCTTGATTACGGCTGGTTACGCCTTTTTTTGGCTCCGCCCCTATAACAGTATTAACAGTATTAACAGAAGACAACAACAACTACAGTATGCGCGGCGGGGAGACGCGGAGCGTCGAAAAAAAATTTCAAATTGAAATCCCCCCGAACCCCCCTATAAAAGGATAGTTTGCGAGCACCTTCCAGCAAAGCTGTCAGGATAACGCTCTTATGCAAACTATAAAACATTCAGATTCTGTGGTTAATTTCAAAATACTGTAATCTTATAAAGATCCCATGAATACAAGAAAAGGATATTTTGCGGGCAGCTTCGCTTTCAGCTCAGCATAACGCCCTCATGCAAAATATAAAATACAATATCTCATAAGCCCGCCCCACAAGTTTCTTTAAGTAATTTATTATAAACCCGTTTTTCAAGATTATTATAAATGAAGAAATATTCCTCTCCTTACCTTAAAAAACGCTGGAGAAGGTGCTCTTTTATGTACCTTAAAACAACTATTGAGGCTCCAGCTGCATTTATATCATGCAATGAATACCCGGAGCCTCTCCGGAAATACATAACGGCAGAAGAAGAAAATGACATTCTGTTTTTTCTGGAAATACTTTCAACAATTGAACCATCAGGTTCCATTCCCTGCTCCGGTATTCCTGCCGGATTTTTTCAGATCAGGGTTTTTCCGGGGCAGGACCTGCGGCTTCCGCCTCCGGTTTTGCGTGGTCAAATGTGATAATGGGTGCCATTAAACATTTGGTACAAATCCGTCACGGAAATATTCAAAACACATCGTCAGCACTATATAAAGCCGGTTTTCAACATTCCAGAAATTTCATAGTTGATTTTCATTCCTTAAAATATTAAAATACCTCAACAGCAGGCAGACACTTTATTGTGGCTGCCTGCTTAGGTTTGCCCGTATTGTGTCTGCTGAATCATTTAATTATTTTTCAGCGGAGGCTATTATGTGTATTACTGGAAAGATCAAGAATGTATCTTTGACATGTGACGGAATTTTTTTCACTCTTATTTCAAGAGACGAAGAAGATGTTCAGCACGATCTCTTCATTGAAGATTGTTCCGAACTCGACATTCTTCAGATCTCGGACAAAGAGGGTTTTTCTGTTACCTGTCTTGTTGAGAATTCTATCTGCCGGGAACTTTACATTTAATTCGGGCAGACATTGGGCCGGAAGAGTGATTAATTTCATTTATCCGCCCAACCCTTTGAATTTCAGAAAAACAGCATAAAATTCTATCAATTATTTCAGACACATGGAAGTCACTTTGCACTACAGAGCCTTCTTTATCCTCGCTTGCTCGGCGAAGTCGCTTCCACCGCCCAATGTCGGGTGCCATTAAACATTTAGGGAGAATCCGTCACGGGAATATCTGCAAACATTTGAACTCGCAAGGGAAACTCGTTTTTACACCTTCCAGAATTTCTGTATTTTGTATTACTCTTTTTCTGGAAGCGATGCTGTTGTTTTGAGAAAAGGGGGATTTTCAAAAAAAGGGTGTGACAAAATCACTTTCACAACCCGAATTATCATAATTTCAATGATTTTTTACCTTGAATTCTTTCTTTGCTGTGTTATTATGGTCTTCCCTTGGTGTTGTTGATTTCTTTTTGTAATTGACCGCTCCCAATGGATTGATTCCATTAAAGTTTTTCAGGTGTTTTTTGATATTTTTATTTAAATAAAACGAGTTGGATCAGATGAATATACTTATTTCAAGATTAATCGGGATTCTCAGCAGTATTGTTTTTATTGTAGTATTATTAATCGGGTTCAACGGAATAGCATTAGAAAAAACTGCTGATGATACCTATACTTTTATTTTTATTGCACTTTTTGTAACAGCAATTATCGGAGTTGTGTTTTTTGTGTTTGATAAAGTTCTTGCAGGATCAGTATGCGGAATTATTTTAATGGCGGGGCTTCTTTTTTTATTCAATGGCTCAACAAAAGGAACCGGCTTAGAAAATCACGACACTCTTTTATATTTCCTATCCATAATGATGGTTTTATCATATTTTATTGGCTTGCTGTTTGAAAGCATTTTTAAAGAAAGATAAAACGGTATCTTTTCAATAAATTGATTGGTCTGTTTGAGATTATTTCCGGGAATCACAAATTTTCTATAAATACATCGCCTTTGTCCAGCTGCATAGCATATTCAACTTTTTTAACAGCACTTTCATTCTTTGCTTTCAATAAATCTTTCTGCATAACTGAAGCAGCGGAATCCCTTGTTAAATCATCAGTAAAAGAGGCTGTCCATGTCGTTGTTAAACTAGGGACTCTCGCCCATTTTTCCGCCAGCAGTACTTCATAGAACGCTTTGCGCTGTTCCGCTGTTGCTCCCGGCAGATCCAGCGTTACCAATACTTTGTATCCCATATCAGTTAATTTTCCTGAATTCCGCCCTTCTGTTTTCAAACCATGCTGATTCATTGGAAGCTGGATTCATCGGCTTTTCTTCGCCATAACTTACAATCTTTATTCTTTTTGAGTCAATTCCTAACTGTATAAGTTTTTCTTTTACTTCACTTGCTCTTTTTTCCCCGAGAGACATGTTGTAGTCTATGCTTCCTCTTTCATCCGCATGACCTTCAACTCTTATTACCCTTTCAGGAAAATTCACCATCCATTTTCCAACCAGATCAACCTTGCCGATGTCTTCAGCCCTCACTACATATTCATTGTAATCAAAATGGACTATCTGAAATTCAAGGTTCGGATCTTTTGCAGGATCTTCAATTTCTTCGATTTCTTTTTTCTTTTCCCTGGCTACTTTCTTTTTTGGAATGCATTCATCAGGATGTGTCTGATAATACTTCACAATTTCATCACTCTTTGTCTTAACTGCCGCAAAAAGTTCTTTTGCTTTGGAATAATTCTTTTTGTTCACTTCTTCTCTTGCTTTGTTAAGCAGTTCTTCCGCGGCAAGATAATTTTCTTTGTCGCAGTCTTTTCCGACAGCAGCACCTTTAAATGCTTTCTCGGCGAGCTCTCTTTCAGCTTTCGGAGATTTTGCACAACCTGCAAAAACACCGAACATAACACTGAAAACGATCATGAGCACTAGATTTCTTTTCATTTCCCACCCCCATATAAAAAGTTACTTGACCACTTCTGCAGACCATGAAGGGGAAACCGTCACCCCTTCCCCCACATAAACCATTACCTGTTTATCGCCTTTAACATTCGAAATAAAAAGTGTATTTCTGCCATTTCTGTCTGAAGAAAAAACTATCATCTTACTGTCGGGAGAAAAAGACGGCGATTCATTTTTTCCCTGTTTCTGAGTAAGTCTTGAAATAATTCTTGAAGAAAGATCAAAAAGAAAAATGTCAAAAGTGAAGAATTCGTCTCTTCCGGTAAAAGCAATGTATTTTCCATTCGGGCTGTAATCAGGGTCCTGATTGTATTTCCCCTGTTCGGTAATTCTTTCAACTTTGCTCGGATTGTCTATCCACAACCTGTAAATCTGGGGATTTCCTGATCTGTTTGAAACAAATGCTATTTCTTTTCCGTCAGGGCTGATGCTCGGAGCCGTATCAATCGCCATGTTCTTTGTCATTCTGGTAAGTTCGCTCGTTTCTGTGTTCATAAGATATATTTCAGCATTTCCGTCTTTTGATAACCTGAGAGCTATCGTTTTATTGTCAGGGTGAGCAGAAGCGGAAGTATTTAACCCTTCATGGCTGGAAACAAGCTTTTTCTTCTTGGTCTTCACATCAATTGAATAAAGATTAGGGTTGTTATTCTCGTAGCTTGTAAAAAATATTTTCTCCCCGTCAGCAGACCACTCAGGAAGCAGAATTATCTTCTTTTCCGAGTGAATCACTTTTCTATCCGATCCATCAAAATCTATTGTCACAAGACTGTAAACATCACCTGATTTCTCAACAAAAGCGATCTTGCTGAACATGAACGAGAAATTTTCTCCGGTTAAAAGCAGGATCACTTCATTGACAAACCTGTATGCCGCTTTTTTTATCGTCATGGCAGATGATTTATATTTTTTTGTCAGAAGCTGTTTCCCGTCAGCGACGCTGAAAAAGAAAAGTTCAAGCTCAACATTGTCTTTTCCCTTAATCGTTCCTTTTATTAATCCGTTGGCACCTACATTCATCCAGTTCTTGAAATTAATCTCAGAAACCGGAATGTCAGCTTTTTCAAGAAATGATTTCGGATCAAGAACTTTGAAATAACCTGTAATATCCAGTGTCATATCTATCGCTTCGGTTATGTTCTTTGCAAGACCGATGTCTGCGTCTTCGCTTGCGGAGATTGATGAAACTGCCATATTGTATTCAGAGATAGAACCGTTGGTTACCTGGACTTTCACTTGTGCCGTCAAAATACTAAAAGAGAATATCGCCGCGACGGATAATGCTACCCTGAAGTAAGCGGTCATTCAACATCCTCCTTTAAACTAACTTTTCAAATCTAAATCTTCCGGCAGAAGAGTCTCTTATTAATTTATACGGTAACAAAGGAAACTGTCAAATAAAAAAATAAATTTGATGTTATCAGCTTTAAGAATCTATGGAACAGCCTTCATCAATCTGGTCGTTACAGTTATTGTCCTTCTCATCACAGATCTCTGGTGAAGGGATACACCTGTCCGGGTCTGGACAGCCTTCATCAATAAGTCCGTCACAGTCATTATCCTTGTTATCACCGCACACTTCGACTGTGCATCCACCACCTGTCGGACAGCCTTCATCGATCTGACCATCACAGTCATTATCTATTCCGTCACAAACTTCTGGAGCAGGGTTACACACAGGGCAGCCCTCATCAATAGCAAGATCGCAGTCATTATCTATTCCGTCACCGCAAACTTCAGGATGAGGATCACAGCCTGTGCCTGAACAGTTTTCATCAATGTTGCCGTCACAATCATTGTCAACTCCGTCTCCGCAAACTTCAGGATGAGGAATACAAGACGGACATCCTTCATCAATCAGCCCGTCGCAGTCATTATCTAAACTGTCTCCGCATACTTCAAAACCGCAGTTGCATGTTATTCCATCATCGACAAGAGTATTGCAATTATTATCAAGGTAGTCGCAGATTTCGGGACTTGGATTACAGTTTATTTTGCATGCAACCTTGGCTACAACTCCTACTTTTGACGGATCGGTTGATGCAGCGGCATAACTTTTAAGATTTGTACAGGATGTTCCGTTAAGAGTAAGCAGTTTTGAAGAGGTATCATATGTCCAGCCATTAGGTGTGCCCTGTGCCACACCTATCAAAGTTCCGTTATTATTTATACTTATCTGCATTCTTGTCGGATCGTCATTGCCTCCATTCAGAGGAATTGAAACTGTGCATGGAATCATTGCTGCGGAAATTGCATTCAATGCCGTAATAATGCTGGATGTATCTGTAACTTTATACCATGGAGTTGTTCCACCTGCCGCTGCGAGCTGCACCATGTTGCTTTCATTAACACCTGCAAACCCCATAAAATACACCTTAACGCCGATATTTTTCAGAGCGGTAGCCGCATTGACAGTATCAGTCATATTGAAATCTGCGGAATCTGCATCGGTAATTACCACAACCGCTTTTCCTCTTTCTGCATTGAGTGGATCAGGAGTAAATTCATACGATTTTCTGAGCCTTATGTTATTTAAGGAATGAGGAAGCGGCGTTCCGCCACCAGGACTTATATTGCAGGCATTAAAATTTGCAAGCACTCTGTCAGGAAGAAGATCGATACATTCCGTAGGCTCGTCATCATTTGAAGAATCTCCATCGGGAAAATATGCGGCACCGACATTGAAGTTCGTAGACATTTCAGTTGCTTTTGAGTTAATTGCAGACATAAGCGATGTCCATCTGCTTCCGCTCATTGATCCGGAATTGTCAAGGTCAAAATATACATTCGGTTTTATTCTGGTTCCCGCTATATCAGCAGTTTCACAGACATCTGTGGGCGGAAGTGTTATCGTTTCACAGGCATCACCAATACCGTTACTGTCATTATCAATCTGATTGTTATTTGCGATATTTGGGCAGTTATCGCAGACATTTCCTATACCGTCACCGTCACTATCAGCCTGATTGGTATTTGATATTGATGGACAGTTGTCATACGGATTCAGAATTCCGTCACCGTCAATATCGTTATTGTAGGGCGGAGTTTCACAGACATCACCAGTTCCATCACTGTCGGTATCCATCTGATCATAATTTGCGGCAAGAGAACAGTTGTCACAGACATCGCCTCTTCCGTCACCATCAAGATCGCTCTGCGATGAGTTCGAAACAGAAGGGCAGTTATCGACTGAATCAAAAGCTCCATCCCCGTCTGAATCTGAACATGCCGAAATATCCTGACCGGCATTTGCTATTGTAGGACAGTTGTCGCAGACATTTCCCACACCGTCACCATCGCCGTCAGCCTGATTTGAGTTGGCAATAGTCACACAGTTGTCTTCCCAGTCAAATATTCCGTCACTATCTGTATCTGCATCTGCACAAGTCATTGGATTCTGATCAGCATTCGGAACCAGAGGGCAGTTGTCACAGACATTACCGACACCATCGAGGTCAGCATCTTCCTGACCGGGATTGTTTACCGCCGGACAGTTATCTTCCCAATCATAAAGTCCGTCAGCATCCTGATCCGCTGCTGCACATGTTGTCGGGTTCTGGTCGGCATTGGGAATCATAATACAATTGTCACAAGCGTCTCCCCAGCCGTCTTTGTCGGTATCTTCCTGCAAAGGATTTGCCACATCAGGACAGTTGTCATCCCAGTTGTATATTCCGTCATCATCTTTATCAGCATCAACACAGGCATCGCCTGTACCGTCACTATCTAAATCTTTCTGATCAAAATTAGGGACTATAGGGCAGTTGTCGCAAACATTGCCGACACCATCACCATCACCATCAGCCTGATCGTTATTTGCAACAAGAGGACAGTTATCAACAACATCCCTGATACCGTCATGATCAGTATCTACAAGAAGCACATCATTTTCACAGACATCTCCGACACCGTCACCGTCTGTATCTGTCTGTTTTCTGTTCGCGTGATATGGACAGTTGTCACAGGCATCACCTCTTTTGTCTTTATCAGCATCAGCCTGATCCGCATTTTTTATATCAAGGCAGTTGTCAACACAATCCATGAGTCCGTCGCCGTCTGTGTCATAGTCAAGAACATCACAACCGCATATTCCGGGCTCGGTTTTTTCAGGATTATCCGGACATAGATCAAAAACATCATCGTCAATTTCATCTGAGTCTTCGTAATCATCAGATATTACATCAATATCTGTATTTACTTCATCAACATTTTCATCATCTTTTTTCTCTGAATCTTCTGCAGGAGTTACATCATCATCACCGGGAAGGGAATCACTGATAACTTCGTCTTTGTCTGTGAGATCGGCCGCATCATCCGTTTTGCTCTTTTTCCCATTGTCGCAGGAAATAAAAATAAACAAAAAGATAAAGGACAAGATCAGATTGATCTTCATGTAACCCTCTCTAAATATTGCGATATTAATTACAACACAGCAAATTCTATAATACTAATAAAAATTGTCAATAGATAAAAGTCACTATTTTTAAAGAGTTAGGATAAGTTTTTATTAAAAAACAACTTCTTTCAATCCTGATAATATCCTGAACTTTTACTAAAATTTTAATCAAAAGCTAAATCACTACTTTTAAAAGCTGTTCCTTTTTGAAATTATATTCATCGCTCAGGGCTTCATTTGAAAAGTCATATGTTCCGCTCAGGTTGATGTGCTCCCATGCAAGAACAGACCTGTTTCTGATTGTGCGGATAAGTATTTCTTTCTGTTCTTCGGTCTTCGCTTCTGAAACCAGCTTTGTCAGGTACGCATAATTCCAGCAGATGATTGAGTTCTCGATCAGCCGTTTACAGGCATCCGCTATAAGCTGTTCATCTTTTTCCGCATACCTGAATTCTTTATCTTTACCATGAAATACCGCATCAGCCAGCTTGTTTGAGCTTTCAACTTTATTAAGCATCTTCTGGATCTGTTTCCTGAGATCGACATCATCTATATATTTCAGCAGAAACAGAGTTTTGATTATTTTCCCGAATTCCTTCAGAGCCTTGTAAAGAGAGTGCTCCCTTGAATATGAGCTGAGCCTCCTGAAAAGCTGTGAGGCTGTCACTTCCCTCGTCTTGAGAGTGGATATCAATCTCAATATTCCGTCCCAGTTATTGTTTATGAGCTTTGTATTTATTTTTTTGTTTGGAACGATCTTGTACCCAAGCTTTTTGACACTTGCAACATTGTCAAAACTGTAAAGATACTGACTCCTGAAATCTGCGATCCTCGGAGCGAAAGAAATGCCCAGAAGATGAGTTACAGCAAAGATGATCTCATTATAGCCATGCGTATCAGTCGAGTGAATATCACTCTGAACGACTTCATTATGAAGAAGTCCGTCTATGGTATAAGCCGCTTCCCTTTCTGCGGGACTTATTACAGTTGAATAAAAAAGCCGGTAGGTATCATCAATAAAACTGTTTATTACAAGTCCGTCATTCATTCCGAAATATTTAAATGACTTGTTCGCATAGACAGAATCAACCCTTGAAAGGAATTTCTGCCCGTCACTTGCCGTATGAGTCCGGTTCTTCTGCTTCTTAAAAAGCCGGGACATTTCAAATTCACCCATAAGGGAAAGCACTTTGTTATTTGCATTCTGGATATTATCAAGGATAAACCTCGTTTTGACAGCGTTATTCAGCTTGTTTACATTAATTTCTTTAGACCGTTTGGCTATTTCATTAATTCCGATATTGCAGCCGTATCCTATAATTCCGGCAATAATGGCTTTCTGATCCGTAAGATCCCTGCCGTATTTGTTGCTGATATTTTCAAATGAATCTATGAACCCGGTCATTCTATTGATTGTTGAAAGTATTTCGTAAATAGAAATGTATTTGTTTTTCGGAAACAGTTCAAGAAGGTTTTCCGGGACTGCTTCAGCCTTATACTGCGTAAATACCAGTTTTCCGTTTTTGCCAACTTTGATGTAATCGTTCTTTTCACTCTCAATATTCTGATTTGTTATCTCATACTGAATTTTCAGGGATTTCCGTAAACCCTGTTCGATGTTTTCCCAATTTTCGAACTCTGTAATTCCGGATCGTTCAAGATATTCATGTCTGTTCTCTTTCCAGATATCAGGAGGAATAAGATAATTCTCAAATGCCCTGTAATCATAGGAATGTATGAGATTTAAAGCTCCTGACTTAATGCCGTTTGAGACCTTGATAAACAGAAGAATCTTGTACAGCGACACTCTGATCTTTTTATTCGTATCAAAAAGGACTTTCAGCTCCTTGCTTTCAAACAGATCAAGCGGTGCATTTGCATCGATTCTGCCGTTCTTATTCTTAAAATGGTTGACCAGTTCCAGAAGATCACGGTTTGAAGTCGTCTGATCGAAAGTGAAATGCCTGATTATGGCGGAGATTCTGTTTTGAAGCTTTCTCGATTTTGCTTCAAGGGAATCATAATAATCGGCATTATCGGTTACTCTGGAGATCTCATTGTTTATAAGGGTTAAATATTCCGTTATCTCCGGGTCCTTTTCATTATCATGCTCCAGTATTGTGATAGCCGCTTCTATTTTCTCTACCGGAGAAGAACTTTCATCGTAAATGATCTGCCTTATCGATGCCAGCGATTGCTTTTTATAAGTCAGCCCCTTTGCAACATTTTTAATTAATTCGGATTTCGTCATCCTGTTTTCAAACAACTGGTTCTTTTCTTCTTTTTCACCGGAGTTTTTGCTTTGCTGTACAGCTTTGTTGACTTTCAGAACCAGCATATCATTGAGTTCATAAAAACTGTCTACGATAAATGAGATTAAATAAAGATACCGGTTGCTGTCCCGTCTGTTTATTTGAAATACCTGAGATCTGAAAACAACTTCTGCATAATATTTAATGGCTTTCGGAGTGATCCTGATGTTTTCCAGAATGGGGACTATTGTTTGAAAAAGATTCTCCAGATATTCATAATCTCCGATGTTCTCCCTTATTTTTCCAGCTTTTATCGAATGTGTGTGGCTTTTTAAAGTTGTCAGCGTGTACCGTGCCGGTTCGGTTTCAGAATCTTCTTTTTCAAACAGATTATCTATTAACGCTTTGTTTTCTTCAGTCAGAGATTCGTTGATTGTACGGACAAGATCGGTCTCAAAATTCTTCAAAGAATCTGTTATAATTTCAGCAAGCATATTGTATGAGGGAACCTGAATCTTTTTTGTCTGAAGAAAGTCCACTAGAGACATGAAGATAAGCCGGGGCTTCTGCTGTCTTGAAGTCAGAAGTCTTGCCTCTTTTATTAAAAGCTCTTCCGTATCAGAAGTGAATTTCTTGAATCCCGTTTCTTCAAGAATGATTTCCTGATGCCGCAAGGATGTGCGGTCTTTGTAATCAGATATTTTTACTTCATTAAGCCTGATCCCCAGATTCCTTGCGATATATTCAATATCCTGCCGATTGAATTTCTTACTGGTATAAAACTTGTTTACCGCCCTGAAATATCCGAGCTGCAGGACAAATCCCACTTTATTTGTAGGATTCGGCAATGTTTCAAGGATATCCATTACCCAGCTCTGAACTGTAAACATCTGCTTTCTATGCTCTCCTGAAAGCTCGGGGGGATTATCAAACGATTTGATGTTCTGACTGGAAAGTATTTTTATTAAAGTTGCCAAGATTCCGCCTCCTGTTAAATAAAAGTATGGTTTCAAAAAACGCTCGTTTTATAAGACATATAATTGAATGCCCGGGTTTTCTCAAATTTATATCGAAAATAGTGCCGAAAATCCGTCTCACGCTGCAAAGTATTATAAACTTGATGTTTTGGCTACTTTATGATACTTTAGTGCGGTTTTATAAAATTTAAACGCTAAAAGGGGTGAAATCATGAAAGTAGGATATGCAAGAGTAAGCACCTTTGAACAGAATTTAGATCTTCAGGTAACAGAACTTGAAAAATATGGATGTGCCAAAGTTTATAAAGACAAAATATCGGGCGTGAAATCAGAAAGACCCGGACTTGAAGATTGTTTGAGTAATCTATCCCAAGGAGACATTATGGTGGTTTGGAGACTTGACAGACTGGGACGGTCACTAAAAGATCTTGTTTCAATTGTCTCTGAACTGAAGAACCGTGGTATAAAATTTAAATCACTGCGGGATGGAACTATTGATACGACAACGGCAAGCGGTGAACTGATATTTAATATTTTTGCATCTCTTGCTCAATTCGAAAGAGATCTTATCATAGAAAGAACAAATGCCGGACTGAAAGCGGCAAGAGCAAGAGGAAAAACAGGAGGAAGACCAAGACTTGATCAAAATGATCCTCGTATTGCTGCTGCAAAAAGACTTCATGCAGACAAAACAATCCCCATATCTGATATTATGAAAACACTGAACATTTCAAAAGCAACCCTTTACCGGTTTCTGAAAACTTCTTCAGAAGAACAAAAGAAGAGCAGGCAGGCTAAACACCTTCATTAAACAAACGCTGGCTTATATCGAAAATCCCGTGACGGATTCTCCCTAAATGTTTAATGGAACCCTATTTTGTCCGAATTGAATATTCATTATAGCCTGTTCGGTAAAGGAGAAGAGAGGTTTAGTAAGTAGAATAATCTGAATTTGAGAGACTTCCCCATTTCAATTTCACACTTCATTTGATGAATGCAAGGTACAATAGTGATACAAAATGAAAGAAAAATTATCCTTGAAAACCGATATAATCTTTGATAATATCCATTTGCACGTTGGTGAAATGCAAAATATATTTTCTGTGAGGGAATCCTTTTTAATATGTATTTAAACTGTTTATTTTATTCATTGGTAAAAGCTTTTAGAGTTAGAATATTATTAATGATTTGTTGAGGTGTGTTATGAAGAAGGGATTGGTTGTATTGGTTGTATTGTTTGTTTTGCTTTCTTTTATTTTTCTTGAAGCCAGAGTTGTTGAACTTGAAGATATACTTGATAACTCTGAAGTTTTAAGCAATTACCTCATTCAGGAATACGAATTAACCCAGTCTGTAAGCATTGATCCCAACAATGTTTTTCCACTTGTTCAAGATGGATATATTGTTGCTTGGATTGTTAACCTTGAGCCTGAAGGTTGGGCTATGCTTTCTGCTATTACAGAAGAATATCCTGTTTTGATGTTTGCCGAAGAGGGGCATTTCCAGATGGAATCCATCGAAGAAAGTTGTGTCCCAAACGAAAATGACGAAGAAAATCTTTGTGACCCAATTATGCGAAAACATTTTGAATATGAGAAAAAAGAGCTTCTTTTTTTTCAATATTCTGCAGGATATATTTCTGATATATCAGAAATTGAGTGGCTTAATGATTTTGTTATTGGTGGCAACGTGGCAGATCTTAAACCCATTATAAGAAATTTAAAAGATTGGAGCAATATAAATATCTTCTCCCCTGAATATCAAATATTAAATCCTCAATTCGTTTCAACTGAAACCGACAAAAGAAAAGTACTTATTGAAGCAAACAATAAATGGTTCCAATTTCATGGATATAACAATTTATTTCCTCCATGTCATCAACTTTCTCTGGAGCAAGTAGTGGTTGGCTGTGTTGCTCTTGCACATTCTCAAATGATGCGATTTTGGAGATATCCTGAAAAATATATAAGAAGTGATCAGTTTAAAATGACTTATTACAATGGGTATCATTATACAGCTCCGTATGATAAGTCAGAAGAACAATCTTATAATTGGGATGATATGCCACATCAACCCCTCAGAACGGCAGTTCCAAAACAAATTCAAAAGCTTTTATATGATGCTTCTGTTAGTTTTATCACTGACTGGGGGTGTGATGATTCTGGAGCTTATTTATTTAATGCAAGAGATGCTATGGTAGAAAACTTTGGTTTTTCTGAAGAGAGCAAATATATTTATTACCAAGATAGCTTTAAAAAAGAGGTTGGACTTAACTATATGGATATTGTTGAACAGCAAGTTGATGCTGGGCTTCCGGTGACACTAGGCATTAATGAAGGCAGTGGACATTCTGTAACATGTTTCGGGTATAAAAAAAATACAAAAGATGGAATTACAAAATGGGAAGCCAGATTAAATATGGGATGGTACTGGTCATGGCAGCATAATGTTTGGAAAACCATTAAATCAACATATATTGACGACTTAAATGTTGATCTTTATCCGAAAGATTTTTGTGGATTTGAAGATCATAATTTTCACGCAATAGGAGAAGGTGATACAAATTGCAAAGAAACTAAACAAGATGAACAGATATTGTTTGAAAACGATGGTGTCGGTTTGGCAATAGATACCTGCCCCAAAACATATAACCCGGGGCAATTTGCAAAGTACTGGTGTTTGGATGAAAACCCAAAAGATGGATTCTGCGATGTTAAAAAGGAGGGTGGCATTATTAAATTGGTGGATATTATAAGAGACGATTGTTCAGAAGACTCAGTATGTATAAGGGTTGGAGATAGTAGCACCTGCGCCGCACCATACAATAAAAACGATGAATTTGATTCAACAGTGTATAGACCATGTTCTGGTAAAAGTTTAAGAGAATGTATAAGCAATAATTTTACCAAATCAAAGACTAAGACGGACAAGAATGGCAATGATAGAAATTATATCTTATACAAAATATATGATCAAATTTATGATGTTGTAAAAATGGCAGAATATGTAAGTCATTACACAACTTTTTCACATAGATATTTTTATAATCCTGGCTCCCCCAAATATGCATGGAGCGATTTCTTCTATTCAAAACCATCTAATGAATCTGGATGGGAGTTAAATGACTATCTTTGCTTTAATCGTCAATATGAACTGGATTCCCCTGAATTTTTTGAAAACTGTATTGAGCTGAAAAACGGAAATGTTCCGAAATGTGAAAATCAGTGTGAATTTACTTATTCTAAAACAGTTGCTGATGTTTCAAGTGAATGTCCGCCTTGTTTAAAAGAGAATCAAAAAGTTTTTAATTCTTTAAACCCAGTTAGAGAAAATGGTGTCAGAGATGTAAGTGAAAGTGATTGGAATCTTACCACTGATTTTGAAATGTGTAAAGATTCAGATGGTGACGAATTGTGCGATAATAACATAGTTTTAACATGTGGCACAGACGAATTCCAATGGAATGATATTTGTGTGAATCCTGAAAGATACAGGGTTAGACCTGCCGATAATGGGCATGATTTTCTGAAAGATAACTGCCCGAAAGTTTATAACCCTCAAAAGTATAATGCACAAAAAGGTGAATGGGAGCAGTCTGATTGGAATGAAGATTTAAGAGGGGATGCCTGTGACTTTGACGGTGATGGAATTGAAGATGATATCGATCCTAGAGTATATTTTGCCGAGGGTGGATCTGAAAAATTGAACTTCGAAGATCCTGAGGATGGATATACAAATAAGAATGATTGTCCCGGAAATGCGATGGTAGGTCACTGTTTCGGCACAGGATGGTATGGAAGGACTTTAAATATTTCAGGATTTGTCGGAATAAAAGACCCCCAAAAGAACACGTCAAAGATCGAAGCAAAGTTCTGCTATTGCGGTGATATAAAAGAAGCTCATGTGATTTGTAAAGAATCTGGTTTTTGTGGCAGGAATCATGTGCGTACAGGGAGCTTCTGGGATTCGACAGGTACAAAGGAGACATGGCAGTCTGCGAATAAACCTGTTTTTGTTAACCGTGAATCATATGACATCGTGCCAAGTGTAATGATCGATAGAAGTTCAGAAAAAATAAACTATAACAAAGAGAAATCTTCCGCACCTCAAATTTATACCGGAATGAAAAAGGCGAACTTTTCATGGGATTGGGAATATGTAAAGCATCCTGTTTTATCAGGAGTTACCGAAATTAGCGCAGCAACAAAAGAAGAAAAGGATGCATTAATAAATTCTGGGGATTATCCAGCAATAAGGCTTTCTTTCGCACCGGTAAATAAGGTTTCTGAGTCGTATTCCGTGGCAGATGGAGTTAATATTAAAAGATATGAAAACTATTACCAGGAAGCAACTCAGGCACAATTAGGATCAAAAATTGAATACGCCTTTTCTGATTTTGGAATGATAGATCTGATAATTGAAAATAAGTTCAACAGTTTATCTGCATGGTGGCTTCCGAGCCTTCCTCCATACTGGTGGCATCTTCTTGATGCATATTTAAGACCGGGACTTGGAGATTTCAGACCAATGCCCGGAGATCCATGGGAATGGTCAAGTTCGGTTTCTTTAGCAGATGCACGCATCAGACCGGGTGAATTTACTTCAGTTTCTTTTACTGAAAACACAATGGTTCTGAATTCATTAAAGAATGAAAATCCGTATCAGCAGTCATTTAAATTCGGGAATGCTGACTTTATTTATGCTTTCGAAAATCAGAATTTTATGCTTAAAATGGCAAACGAAGCTGGTTTTTTTGAGACTCAAACAGTTGTTCGGAACGGTATTGATATGAAATCAGCCGCAGTCCTTGTTGACGGCAATAAAATATTTATGGCAGGGAATATGATCACCTCCCCAAATCAACAGTCAGCGAATGAGCTTAATACCACTTTTGAAAACAAATTCGTTTCAATCGATGTAACCGCTTCGGGTGCTGTAATGAATGTTCTTGCATCCTTTCCGTCAACGAATAATGTTCAATTTCTTAAAATTATAGAACTCGGCAACAGAATTTTTATTATTTCTGAAAGCAGCACCGGTTTAATGGAGCTGTTTAAATATAATTCTGAGGCGAACTCATGGCAGAGTAGCGGTTCGCAGCAGTTAAATACTCCAGTTGCTCTCAATAACGGAATGGTTAAGGATGAACATTTTTATCTGCCTGTTAAACAGGATCAGAACAATACGGAGATACTCGCATTCGACGGAACAGATTTCTTTAGTTTTGCCACAATTGAAAAACCGTATGATGCTTATCTGAAATTATTTCCGAAAGATGAAAACATAATAGCTGTAGTTACAAATTTACTCACTGAAAACAACGTTCCTGCTTATGAAATTTCGACCGATGGAATAAATGAAATATCAATTCCGGTTATCAAGGGATCAATTATCATGTTCAATCAGGAGTTCTGTATTTATGAAAATAACAGCTCCATTTTTCCGGGTACAACAAATGAATCCGGTGAATGTATTTCAGTCTATGACTATGATTACGAAACAGTTTCCTACTTTGATTATAAATACACAGTTGCAGGGTATAAGAACAATCTTTATCTTGGCGGACTTACCGGAGTAAGAAGAGTTGAAATAGGTGCTGACGGATCGCTGACTGACAAAGACATGCTTTATTCCGGTGAAACAAATAATCTTGCAGTGTACGGAAACGCAATGTACGGAGCTAACTACGGCGAAGTTGATATTTATTCAATAGCAGAAGCAGGATTAATTTCCAGAGTTTCCGGAATAGGTGCTTCAAGTTGTAAGAATGTAAGAACTTCAGACGGAAAACTTTTCACTGCTGAAAATAAAAAAGTCAGAATTTTCAATCTGACAAATCCATTAAGTCCGCAGCTTGTTAAAACTATTACAACAGCTGGAACGGTGATTGATCTTGAAGTAGTCGGTAATAAACTTTATATCTATGAAGAAACCACAAGCTGGTTAACGACAAAAGGATTCACAGGTATTTACGACATTACCAATTTGAATTCACCTGTGAGAACGAAATACTTTGAAAAAAGATGCACCGATGCGGAAATGCAGAAATCAGGCAATTCTATATATCTTGGCTGTAAGAATGGACAGTTTAGAGTAACAAATACTGGGTTGAGCGGCTTGACGGGTAAAAAAGACTATGTTCGTGAAGGATATAGCTATAATGAAACACTTTATCAGGTGTTTTCCGGATATTTGCATCTTTCCAAAACAGCTACAATTCAGGCTGTATGTGGTAACGGAGTAATGGAACCGGGCGAAGTATGTGATAGCGATATACTTCAATGCTCAGAATTAGATACTGAATATATTGGAGGGATTGCGGCTTGTAATTCAACATGTGACGGATATAATGAAACGAATTGTGAAGTTGACGGCTGGTAAAAAGAAATTTAATGGGGCGGATCACAGTATCCGCCTAGAGGTTCTAGATGAAATGCATTCTGATAATATTCTCACTGGTAGTTTTCTGGTCTTGCACTTCCTGTAATGGAAACAATCCTTCAACAGAAGATAAGGATTTGCTGAGTGATAAAGACACCATATTAGAAGATAAGGATCTGGATGAAACCGCTGATTTAGACATGGATTCAATTAAAGCAGACGGTGATGTTTCTGAAGATAATGAATCAGAACTTCCCGATCTCTCAAATGATCCGTATGTGAAAAACTATCCTGATTATGATAAGAACATCGCTTATGAATATTATGGTGATTTTGATGTTATCGCTCAGGACCCCGACGAGGTTCGGAAGCTTTGGGAAAAAAATGCCGGAGTGACAGCGATGCTTGAATGTGAAAAGATGCCGTTCGATCTCTGTGCTGAAAACTATCCTTTTGAACCGCAGATAATAGACGGACCTTATGAACCCTATAGCAAAGAATACTATGACAATCTTCCGCAGATAACATACAAATGTGATGCGCTTCTCACTCCCGATCATTGGGTGACAAGCAATCTGTCTAATGAGAAAATATTTCATGGAAGAAAAAACCTTTTCTCATATTACATATCTTCACGAACAGGATCGTGGCAGGGAGGAGGTGTTTATGTATACGATATTGATAAAAAACGGATTATACGAGTTTCAAGAGGGATGTCATCATATGGATTTAACAATGATAGTTTATTCTTTGGGTCATTTGATTATAAAGTTGATTCGATAAATAGTGAAAGTATCTATTATGGCGCTGCTTTCTTGTATCCCATTTATTACAACTACAAAGAACACAAATACGGTCATATGTGGAAAATGAAGGATATCAATAAACCCATTGATAATCTGGTGGATCTTCGTGCAAGTGATACACATGTCCTGATGACCGCATATTTTGACAGTCACGGTAGTGATGCCAGAATAATGTATACAAAGATCGGAGAGTGGGATAAATGGAAGGAGCTTGCTTATAAAAAAGACACTCTTTTCGGACTTGACAGGAGAGCCGGATACGGTTCCATGCTTGGTCAGTATATCGTTTATTTTGATTATGACCTTGAAATTCAGTTCTGCGATCTTGAAAAAGGTGATGCCGGGTGTTTCAGAGTTAGCAGAGCAGGAGAAGAGGCAAGGTATCCGTATATCCTTAACGATAAGAATATTGTTTATTATTTCTCGACAGATTCTGTAGATAAGAAAAAAGTCTCAATAATCAAAGCTGATATAACCGATAAGAACAGTATTAAATATTCGGTTGTATTGGAAAGAAACAGCATATCCGGCGCATGGATCAACCAGATAGATGACAGGTTCATAATTTTCACTGAAAGAAGATTTTCAAACGGGAAAGAAGGCAAAGCACTTCAATGCTATTACAGATTTTTGGATAAGAAAGTATTCTGTATGGACGGGGAATTTGATCTCGGACTGGAGAAAATACACACCTATACATACAAAAGAATGAGCATCTATACAGCAGACCAGGTGATAGCAGTAAGAGATATGGAATGTTACTGTGATTACAATCCCGACAAATGTCCTTTTAATGACTATAAGCCAAATACTGCAAACCCGAAAGATCCATGGAAGAGACCCTTTGACATATTGAAAAGGGCAAATAGATAAATGCGAAGAATCATTATTATTGTTATTACTCTTCTTGTTTTTTCAGTTTCTGCTGAAGAACCGAGTCCAAATACAAAGAATTTAAGGAGCAGGACTGAGTATTTTTCGCTGTCACTTACCGGAAGCGCGATGGGTCTAGGACTTACTATTTCCTCTCCAACATTAAAATGGAAATACATTTTCTGGGAAATTGTCAATACGGAAGTTGTTTTGCCTACCGGAAATATTATTTTCGGCGTGGCTTTATACACCAAGGTTGGATACCATAATTACCTTTCTCATAAATCTGAGCTTCAGATTGCAACAGGGGTGGGAGGAGGTTTTTTTCTAGGCAGTATTCCGAGGATTTCCAGCGATTATGATAATAAAAACTGTAATTATTCCTCTGGCATATGCGAATATTACGGTTTTTACCTTCAACCCGAGGTCAGTTATGTTCATAATTTCAATGAGAAATATGCTCTTCAGATAGGCGTTTCTTTTCCCTTGATATTTCCAAATTTTTTCCCATATCCGTATAAATTATTTATCGGGTTTAGATATTAAGTATTTCCTCCCACCACAACACAATATCTATTGTGTTGTCTTAATCCCCTAACTCCCCGATAACATTCATTTTCAAAAAGAGAAAAATTGACTTAAACAACATAATGACCGGTGTTGTTGCGCACAACACAACATAATGAGACGAAAATAGGGGATTTAAAACTCCTTTCGCCATCTGTGATTACAAGTCATCACATGTTAAAACAAGTTGCAACATGTTATCAAATGTTGATACAAGATAAAAGAATCCAAGAATAAAAAAATAATTGCAATATTAGAATTTGTGATTTATCATTTCTGTACTAACAGGCGGATGCTTAAGTGCGGCTGCCTGTTATAGGTTGCCGGGTATCTGCCGAATTAATTTTTGGCTAGGAGGCTATTATGAAGAACAGATTCGAACTTATCGGAAGAATTGCAAGTGTAAACAATGGTGAGAACTTCGTACAATTTTCAATCGCAGAAGATCAGGGCTACAGAGGCGAAGATGAAAAGTGGGTTGAAAGAGTCGAGTTTCATCCGTGTGTTGCATTTGAAGGAACCGCAAAACGCTTTAACTCTTATCTCAAATCAGGAGATCTTGTTAAAGTTGAAGGCGAGATTCATTGGAAGGAAATGAAGCTTGAAAAGAAGAAATTCCGCCTTGCTTCTCTTGTTGCGAAAGATTTTTTGCGACTTTCCAGACCCGATTCCAAAGAGAAAGAGTGATCTTTCTTTCCAGATGGCTACCAAACCCGGCAGCCATCCCATTTTAAGGAATTCTTCAGGAGGAAGTGCAGGTGAAAGAACTTGTTTCCTGTCTATGTTCAAATCAGCTTCAGCATTTACACTTAATCTTAATATAAGGAGTCCGCAATGAAAAAATCACGCACCATCAGAGAGATCCCGTTAAATGAAATTTTAGTAGGGGA
>DAOQAY010000034.1:0-24014 GCA_035354435.1 bacterium | reverse complement strand
ATTTATAGAACTCAAAAGACGAGGTTTTGAAGTAAGGACTTTAAAAATTGATAGTGTCGAAATCGATTTTGTCGCCAGAAAAGGAAACAAACTTCATTATTATCAGGTTGCATATCTTATCGGAGAGAAAGGAAGCACCGTTTATAATAGAGAATTCGGTAATCTTATGAAAATAAAAGATCATTTCCCTAAAACTGTTTTGTCAATGGACGAACTGCTCCATCAGCCGGTTGAAGGAATAAGCCATGAAAGCGTTGTTGAATTTCTTAAAAACCCGCTTCTGTAAGACATTTAAAACACTTCAAAAAAAAAGAAAGCAAAAAAGCTGGAATCAAGTAAAAATTTTAGAGATTAAAATAAAGCTCTCTACCACCCTTCAACGCTGAGCATTTTCAAGAAAAATCCGAGTTCCATTGCAGATTCTTTGATTCTGGCGGTACTGGATTTGCCTTGTCCGTGGCCTGCTTTTGTTTCGACCCACAGGAATATCGGGTTATCCGACTTGTTTTCGTACTGGAGTGCCGCCGCCATTTTCTTTGCATGCATGGGGTGAACTCTCGAATCCTGTTCTCCTGCGGTAAGAAGTACTGCCGGGAACCTGCCGTCCTTTTTGATGTTCTGGTACGGCGAATATTTCAGAATATATTCAAACTGTGCTTTATCGTCGCTTGAGCCGTACTCGCTTACCCAGTATCTGCCAATAAGAAATTTGTGGAACCTGAGCATATCAAGCAATGGAACTGCCACAACTGCGGCTTTAAAAAGATCGGAATATTGAGTAACCATGGCTCCTGTGAGCAGTCCGCCGTTACTTCCGCCCCATATTGCAAGCTTTTCCGGATTTGTATATCTGTTGTCGGTCAGATACTTCATGGCATAGGCAAAATCATCGAACGAGTTCTGCTTTTTATCGAGCATTCCTGACCGGTGCCATCTTTCGCCGTATTCTCCGCCGCCTCTGATATTAGCGATCGCCATTATGCCGCCGGTTTCAAGCCATACTGCGTTTACAGTTGAAAAATACATCGGATAAGTAACATTGAAACCGCCGTAACCTCTTAAAAATGTATGGTTTCTGCCATTCTTCTCAAGTCCTTTTTTATAAATTATGAACATCGGGACATCAGTGCCGTCTTTTGATTTATAGAAAACCTGCTCTGTAATAATATCTTTAACATCTACTGCCACATCAGCCTTCCAGAATGTCTGAAGACCTTTTTCTTTAGTAAACTCAAATATCGCCGGAGGATATGCAAAACTTGAAAAACTTATGAAGATCTCTGTTTTTTCAGAATCAGCCGACAGTCCCTGAACATTTCCCAGAACCGGAAGCTTTATTTCAGTTTCATTTTTCCCGCTCAGATCAACGATCAGAACTCTGCTTGCAACATCGTGCATTTTGGCGATCAGAAGCGATCCGTTAGAAACTGTGAAAAATTCGATAACATCTTTCTCATTCTCAGGAATTACAGTTTCAACAGCAAGTGTTTCACAGTTAACTTTTATTATTTTCCAGTTCAAAGCGTTGTCTTTATCGGTTTTCAGATAAATATTTCCGTTATAGATCTCACCTTCATAAATATTGTCAAAATTATTGAAAACCGGCTTTACTGTCTTTGATGCAATATTGTAAACATCGAGTTTCGCCTTTCCGCTTGAACCCATATATTCAGAAATAAGAAGCCATTTTCCTTCGTTGTCTATCGCACTTACAATTATCCCTTCTTTCAGCGTGCTTTTGGCAATGATCTCATCATTTTCTGAAGATGTTCCGAGTTTATGAAATCTGACTGACTGCTCTGTGTCTATCTCTCCGGGCTTGTTGCCGTCAAGCTTCCTTGAATAAAAGAACCCGCTTTCATCAGGCATCCAGCCGACAGAAGCATATCTGCAACCATCTATCGGAGCGTCAACTTTTTCCATAGTTTCAACATTCAGGATATGAAGAAAAGACTGCTCCGAACCGTTCTCGCTCAAACCGTATGAAATATATTTTCCAGTCGGCGAAACGAACCACCAGTCCATTGCGGTTGTCCCTTCTGCATTTATCGTGTTAGGATCGACAAGCTCTTTTTTTGTGCCGTCTTCAAGCTGTACAAGAAGAACAGGCTGATTCTGCAAACCTTTCTGGAACGAGTAGAAAATCTTTCCGCCTTTTTTTACAGGGGTGTTCATTTTGTCGAAATCCCACAGTTCGGTGAGCCTTTTTTCAATTTTACTTGACTGTTCCCAGCCGAATATCGTCTTTTCAGTCAAACTGTTCTGCGCTTCAGTCCAGCTTTTTACTTCCGGATTGTCGTTTTCTTCAAGCCAGCGGTAGTTATCTTCAACTTTTACACCAAAATATTCGTCAACTGCGGCGGCTCTTTTAGCCTGAGGATAATTCCAAGAAGCTAAAGAATCTGAATTTTCTGCTTCTTTTTTTGGTTCGCTCACTGCGCAACCTGAAAAAACGAACAGAACAAACAATAGCGCCGATAGTACTTTTTTCATTTTCGACCTCTTTTAAATATTCACAAAACTGCATGAACAACCGTCATCAGCCCTTTTCCCGACCGGAACAACTTCGTCATCTTCAAAGTTTGTATTATCTGAATTTTCATTGTCAGAAACACTTTCATCATTCTGAATTTCATCATCATTCTGAATTTCATCATCTGTCTGAATAGAATCATCATCAGGCAGTTCAATATCAGCACCGCAAACGATTTTAGAAATATCAGTTCCGCCCATTTCAAGAGCTTTTCTCACAGCTTCGCAGGCATTAATTCTGCCATAACCGTAATGAGTACTGAACCCGTTTTCGTCATAGTCACCTTCCCCGGCATTCACAGCACCCATACTTATTTTATCTGAAGTTGTTTTGTATATTTCATAGACCTGATCCTTTGTCAAGTCGGGGTTTGCCGACAGAACCAGACCTGTAATACCTGCCGCAAGAGGACACGCAGAAGAAGTTCCGCCAAACTGACTTACATATTTACCCGCCGTATCACCTTCAAGAGTTCCTGGATTATATCCGCCGGTTGTGTTGTCTGTGGTCCATATTCCGTCAACATAGCTGCCGCTCCATCCATCACCATCACTGCTTGTATCATTACTTGGTGCCATAAAATCAAGCGAAACTCCGAAATCGGAATAACTTGATCTTTTCCCGTCAGCTCTCGATGCGCCTATTGCAAAAACATTGCTGTTGTTTGCGAAACCGTCGGTTTCTACACTTTCTCCGCCGTTTCCTGCTGCAAAAAGAATTATTATGCCCTTGCCGCCACGACCTTCTGTCGTAAGATTTGCAACCAGATCTTTCAAAGGTTGCCCCATATCAACTGCCGGACCGCCGTCAGCAGGTCCCCAGCTGTTTGAAATTATGTTAGCACCGGCATCTGCCGCCCATTCAAATGCTTCGATAGCAACACTGTCCAGAGAAGTTCCTGTCATATTCATTCTTATCGGGATCAAATCGCAGTCTGGACATGCTCCGGCAACGCCTATTGAATTATCTGTAGTCGCACCGGCAACCCCGGCAACACAGGTTCCGTGCATTCCGTCAGTTCCAGGATAAGGAAGATCATCACCATCGGCAAAATCATGCCCCGGCAGAAATCTTCCTGCAAGATCTTCATGATCAAGATCAAAACCGTCATCCACAATCGCAAGTTTAACACCGGAACCTTTATGTCCTTTCACCGCCAGTAGAATATTCCATGCTTCAAGAACATGGGCGCTGTCATTTCCGCTGTATCCGAGAGATGCCCCATCGGGATTATTTAAATGCCACTGATTTACAAATAACGGATCATTCGGAACAAAACTTTTCAGTTCAAGCGGAAGATAAAATGAAGGTTCAGCCTGCTCAACGATCTTTTTTTCAACAAGTTCTGCTGATCTTTCTATTGTGTTTCCTGAATATGAAACCAGATACCACTGCGGAATATATTTATACTGTTTTATAAGCTTGAAACCGTTAGCTCTGCACCAAATTTCAGCCTTATCAAGAGAAAGATTGCCGGGAATTTTCACAAAAATGTTGCTGTTAATGTAGTAGTTCAGTCCGCCTTTGTACTGATATGCAGGATAGAGATCACCATTTCTTTTGCCCGAAAAGTTCTCTTCCAGAACAACTTTTTTCCCATTCTGATAAAAATACAAATTTTTACCGACCAGAACAGCAGGAAAAATCATAACCAGAAGAACCATAAGTTTCTTAAACATTTTTTTCTCCAGAATATTTTTTCAACAAACCATATACTTATAACAATATAGCAATTATTTTTCCAGAGATTTTATTTCTGTTAAATCAGGATCTTTCGCCAAAAAGTATAGAACCGAGTCTGACTATCGTTGCACCTTCTTCTATGGCTACATCAAAATCGGCGGACATTCCCATTGAAAGTTCCTTGAATTCTCTTGTATCGGCATTACACTCTCTTATGACTTTTGCTCTCAGATCAAAAAGTTCCCTGTGATAAGGTCTGAGTTCTTCTGCCGTCAGAAATGGAGGAATGCTCATAAGCCCTCTGACAGAAATTCTGTCCATCTCTTTGATCTTATTGTATATTCCGCATAATTCATCAGGATTTATGCCCCCTTTTTGAGGTTCTTTGCCAACATTCACCTGAAGAAGAACTTTAATCTTTGTAACATTCTTTTTTTCAGCCTGCTTTTGAATTTCAGTTGCAAGTTCAACTGAATCGACAGTCTGAATCATGTATACTTTATCGACAATATACTTTACTTTGTTCCTTTGAAGAGAACCGATAAAATGCCAGAGAATGTCAGCATCTTTGAGCTGTTCAAATTTATTAACAAATTCCTGCACATAGTTCTCACCAAATTCTCTTATTCCAGCTCTTCGGAATGAAATTATATCTTCGACAGGCTTAGTTTTGGAAACTGCTACAAGTTTAATTTCTGAAACATCTCTGCCAGAAAGCTCAGCAGAACCCTGTATTACCGTATAAACATCTTTAATAAGGGAAATTCTGTCCTGCATATTATTGAACCGGGATGTCAGTCTCATCAGCCTGAGACAGATTGCGGATCTCAACCTTTACGATATGCTTTTCGTTGCTTTCAACGACCTTGAACTCATATCCGTTATACTTCATGATATACCCTTCCTCAGGAACACAACCGGCTTCGTTGATTATAAAACCGCCAAGACTGTTATATTCACCGTCGCCAGGAATTATAATATCAAGTTCTTCTTCAAGATCACTGATCGTAATATGTGCATCGACAAGAATTATATCATCCTTGAGCATGACGATCTGCTTTTCATCATCGAGGTCATCTTCATCTTTTATATCACCGACCAGCTCTTCAATTATATCTTCAAGAGTTATTATTCCGGCAGTGCCGCCGAATTCATCAACAACAATAGCCATATGCGTTCCACCCTGCTGCATTTTTTTCAGAGTTTCGTTGATCTTCTGTGTCTCAGGAACATAAAATACCGTATTTCTTATTATCGAAACAATTGAATCATGCGGATTTACATTTTCCTTCACAACAAGTGCTACCATGTCTTTTACATAAAGAAGCCCTTTGATGTTGTCAACAGAATTTTCAAACACCGGAATTCTGCTATGTCCCCATTCCTCAACTTTTTCAAGAGCTTCTCTGATCGTTGTGTCTGTTTCAAGAAAATTTGTATCAGTTCGCGGAGTCATTATTTCCTTGACAAGTGTATGCTTGAATTCAATAACACTTGAAAGCAGTTCTCCCTGTTCCTCCTGCTCGAAAACGCCCTGATCATTACCTTTTTCGATAAGATACTCAATATCTGTCTGTGTCAGTCCGTTAGAACTGCTTTTTCCTCCCATGATCTTTACCGCACCGTGGGCAAATTTTGAAAGAATGTATGAAAATGGAAGTAATATCCAGGCGATAAGTCTGAAAATAACCAGTGCAGGAACAATCCATTTATCAGGATTTATCTTGGCAAAAGTTTTGGGAGTCACTTCGCCGAAAATAAGTATTAAAACCGTCATCAAAATACCGGCAGTCAGATCAGCCACACCTGACTGACTTCCGCTCATGAGACTATAAGCAATCTTTCCGCCAAGTAATGTACCAAAAATATTGACGATATTGTTGCCTATCAAAATAGTTGAAAGAATCAGTCCGGGGTTATGAGACCATTTTTTCAAGACCGGGGCAATAAAAGGATATTTTTCTCCCATTGCTGAAGTCTTGATCTCAGAAAGTGCTGTGATTGCAGTCTCTGTACCGCTGAAATAGGCACTCATAATAATGCAGATGACAACCCCCACCAACTCAATTGTAGGGAACGATTCCAAAATAATTCCTCCAAAGGAAATTAATAAAAGACCATCTATTTTTACTTGTTAAACCGATTTTTACAAATATTTCCATTCATTGGCATCAAAGAATCTCTTCTTTTTCCTTCAGTTCTTTGAATTCTTTTGTTTCCATAAATCTCTGAAGAATTACTGCGGCGGCAGTTCTGTCAATCACGCCTGATTTTTTATTTTTTCTGTAATTTCGTGGCGTTATGTTTTTAATTTCTACTGCTTCATTTGAGGATTCGCTTTCATCCTGATGGAAAAAAAGCATATCTGGAAACATGTCCTTAAGTCTTTTCTCAAAACCTTTCACAACGGGAATCATTTTCCCCTCAGCACCGGACATATTAAGCGGCCAGCCGATAACAAATCCGAGAACATCAAAATCCTTAAGCATCTCCGCAAGTCTGCACAAATCATCCTGAATTGACTGTTTTCTTTGCAAAGTGCCTGTAACCACTGGGAAATTCCACATAGGGTCAGTAACAGCGACACCGACATATTTTATTCCGATATCAAGCGAAACAATTCTACTGACCATTATTTTCCTGCGAACCTTGCAAGATGTTCTTCAACGATCTCTTTGATTATTGTACGACCGTTTTTTTCAAGCCATGCTTTCACTTCAGCTTTTATGACAGAATCATCAGATATCTTCTGCTCAACCTGTCCTGACTCCGCATATCCTGACTTTACAGGTTCGGTTTCAACCGTTGTTTTGTCCGCAGAATTCCCTTCGAGAGCAGACACCGACTCAACACCATGATATTCCTCTGGCTTTGCCTCTCTCTTAACGGGTTTATCGGAAAGTATTGATTCAAAATCGCGAATTACAGATTCATTCTTCTGCGTTTCAGACTCTTTTTTAAAACCAGTTTCCTGCTTATTCTTGTTTTCTTCAAATTTGTAGTCATCATCAAAAAGAAAATCAGCCCCCTCACCCACTTCTCCTTTGCTTTTAGGAGTGAATTTAATAGCTTCGGTTTTATCAAAATTTTCTTTGGGGGGATCGAATTCAACGGGCTTGTATGTTGACTTTTCAACAGTTTTTTCAATCGGCTTTCCTTTCGGTCTTTCAGAAATTTTCGAGTCATCTGTAATATCTTTTGTCAGGCTCATCATTATTGAATCAATTTCATCTATTCTGTCAAAAATATCTTTTTTTGATTTTATATGTTTTTCAGAAATATCGGAAGACTCAACTTTTCCGTCTGTAATTTCAAACGAACTTCTTGATTCTTTCTTTTCATCTTCCGGTGAAAGGATCATCGCTTCGTCGTTGTCTCCTTCAAAAACGGGCTCCAGAATAACAGGGTCTTCAATTTCTTCTGCCGGAACACTTTTTTCCGAAACTCCAGACAGAACCTTGCTGAAACTCAATCTTCCCATCGTGTTTGTCAGCTCACTTCTGGTAAAATTTCTGGAAATAGTCGGAAATCCCGGTCTGCTTTTTTGTGAATCGGTGGAAATTATTAAAGGCGTTCCTATTTCAAAAAGCATTTTCAGGACATCCTGAGTCACAGCTTTTTCCTCAACAATTATAAGGCTATAATCACCATCACTGAAAAGTTCAGCAAAAGAATCTAATTTTCCTGTCAAAGTCAGCACCCAGCTTGTGTCTTTTAAAAACTCGCTGTATTTTGCCGCATTCTGAGGTTCAGTTTCTAAAATCAAAAGATTTTTGTCAGCCATTTATCTTCTCCCTGAAATTAATTCCAAATGATCAATTATCTGCTTCATATCATCAGGAATTGCGGATAAAAATGAGAATTTTTCATTGAAAAGTGTAAATCCGAGTTTTCCTGCATGCAAAAGCTGCCGTCCTGAATTCAAAAGCAGTTTATTTAAAACTGGATCGGGTGTTTTCCGAAGTCCGCCGTAAAGAGCGTCGTTCACTATCGGATGTCCGATATGGCTCATGTGCATCCTGATCTGATGGGTTCTTCCCGTTTCCAGATTAACTTTTATCAGAGAAAAATACTGGTATTCGCCTATCACGGAAAAATGGGTCAC
Organism: bacterium; assembly: GCA_035354435.1. Taxonomy (GTDB): domain Bacteria; phylum UBP6; class UBA1177; order UBA1177; family UBA1177; genus JAKLDO01. The sequence goes on along the minus strand of DAOQAY010000034.1, from coordinate 15,693 downwards.
AGCCTTTCTGCCGTTTCTGACATCAGCGGAAAACCTCAACCTGTTATTGGGGTCCCTGCCATGATAAGTTTCAATAGTTCCGCTTTTTTCAAGCATTTTCCCCAAAATAATGCACTGATATTCGCGCTCAATATCATGAACAGAAAATCTTGCGGCAAGTTCTTCAAATGTCTTATTATTCTTTGCAACCACAAGAAGCCCCGAAGTATCTTTGTCAATTCTGTGAACAAGCCCAGGCCGCACAGGGCTGCCTGTTTTAAAAGAACCGTCTTTGCATGTTATGTGAAAAAGCACTCCGTTTATCAGAGTTCCCGATTTATTTCCGGCACCAGGATGAACAACAAGCCCGGCAGGTTTATCAATTATCAGAAAATCATCGTTTTCAAAAACGATATTCAAACTCATCTCTTCAGGCTCGGCACTTATCTCTTCAATAGGTTCGATCTCGAACTCCACAAGAGAACGGCTTCTGAATTTTTTAAAACTGTTTTTTGACACAATTGTGCCGTCAACAGCAAGGTTTTCATTAATAATGTTTTTCTGAACTCTTGATCTTGAAACACCCAGAAGAGTGCTGAGAAAAACATCCGCTCTGACAAAGCTGTCCTCCAAAATACAAAAAGAAAAATCAGTATTATTAAACAATTCAGAAACTGAAATTCTGTCCCGGTCTTCCATAAACACCCGCTTGAGTCAATTTTTATAAAACAGCGCCCTGCTCAATTGCAGCGGATATATTATAGAAGTTTCATACTTTATTTGCAAATATGCCTTTGAAATAAAGGTTAAAATTTGACAGTCAGCCTATTTTTAAGTATAGCTATTAGGTTAATTTTTGCTGTTTATTCGAAGAGGAAATATTAATGAAGTCATTTGTTATTTACACTGTGCTGTTCGCTTTTAATGTTCTTTCCATCACTCCCTCAGGAATCGGGTTTTCTTCTATCAGAGCTTCGGACGATCTTGAACTTGATGAACTTGATCTAGGGCTTGATAACGAAGAGGACGCTCCTGCGAAAACCGAGAAAAAAACTGTAGATGAAGATGAAGAGGAAAATGAAAAGGTTGAAACAGACAGTTTTGAAGACACCTCCGAATCAACTGATGAAAGTTCACCAGCCGTATCTGACGGCAGAAAAAAGATTGCAGCGTTTTTTCTTTATCAGGATTCTTTTGCTGAAAAAAGTGCCCGTCATATATCAGCAGAGACAGCTTATCATTTAAGTATTTCAAATGATTACAACTACCTGCAAACTGAAGCTGAATTCTTTATTCCATCAATGTCTGTTGCAAAAAAAGACCTTGAAAACGGAATAGAGACATTTAACGAGGCCAAATCACTTTACAATGATCTTAGCATTGAAGAAGCCATCATAAAGTTTCAGTCTGCAAAAAAGACAATAGAAAAACATATCGACAAAATTCCGGACATGAAAGTTCTGGGAGACATTCTTCTATATCTCGGTGCAAGCTATAAAATGCTGGACGAAGATGAAAAATCGACACCTTATTTTTCTAGTTACCTCAGCATTAATCCTGACGCAGAACTTGACGATGTTGTCTTTTCGCCTGAAATAGTTTCGTTTTTCAACAAGATAAAAGAAGATTTTATGATGCTGCCCAACGGTTCAGTTGCATTTGAAAGCTATCCTCAGGGTGCAATGGTAATTGTCGACGGAAAGATTTCAGGAGTCACACCGGTAACTATCAACGGTGTCACGGAAGGAAGACATTACTACAGAATCCACAAGAACGGATACAGGGATAGAGCCGGATCAGTAAGCGTCAGAGAAAGAAAAGAGGCAAAACTCAGCGAAGATCTTACAAAATATGAGAACACCGGCTTTATTGATGAATCTGAAACCGCAATGCTGAAGGACTTCGGTCATCTTGCAATGCTCAGAAAAGCAGTCGAACTCGGCGGAAAACTCAAAGTGGACTCAGTTCTGGTGACAAATGCTGTCGTTGAAGGTGAAAATGTCACCTATAGCGGTTATCTTGTCAATGTGGAAAAGAAAAATTTTAAAAAAGCTGAAGCATCTTTTGCTATTCCTGAAGAAGGTGATGCCGGAGCGTCAGATGAACTTCAGAATTTCAACAAAGAATTGATCGATGATTCACTGGGATTCAAACCTGTTTCAGATGTAGCTCTTGATGAAGCCGAACTTCTGGGACTGGACAACAAAAAAAGTAGTGACAAAGAAAAAACCCCTGTTTACAAACAGTGGTGGTTATGGACTCTTCTCGGAGTAGTTGTTCTCGGAGGAGCAGGAGTCGGAATATATTTCGGCGTTAAGGGAGCTGATGAAGGTCAAAGCGGTGCAACACTGGAAGTTAATTTTTAATTCAGGGAGTGATTAATGAGTGATTATATGAAATTTGATGTGCGTGTAATTGAGAGAAAACTTAAAAGCGGCGAGATCACAAAAGATCAATATAAAAAATATCTTAACAGCCTTGAAGAAGCAGAATCATACACTGAAATTGATGAAGATGCTATCGTTAAAGATGCCGGCATTAAGAAAAAAGAATCTTAAACCGGGATAAGATATGAAAAAAAAATGTACTAAAAGCGATCTGACTTCGATTGTAAATCCTTCTTTTGAAAGTCTTGTATCATCTGTTTATTCAGCAGTGCTGTTCAATCTGGGCGAAATAAAGGTCAAGGGAATGGATACTGTTTGCGACAGTCTTGAAATGGCAAAGTTTAACATCGGGCTTCTTGAAATGCTTGAAGAAAAAACAAAGGGAAATCTTACGGACGAGGAAAATTCGTATCTTCAAAGCATCCTGGCTAATTCACGGGAGAGATTGAGTGAACATCTCGAATAGCTCTCTTCCGTTGATCGAAAAGGCGGTTAGAGAAACTGGACTTAAAACACTTGAACTTTTTTGCAGTTCCGGGCTTAAAAAAAGACATAAATCCTCAAGAGATCTGGTCTCTGAAGCGGACGAACTTGCAGAAAGATCACTGATAAGCGCTCTTTCAAAAATTGAAAATATTAAATTTCTAAGCGAAGAATTCAACCCTGACACAGATCTGTCAGCTCCATGCTGGATAATCGACCCTATTGACGGAACCACTAATTTTATTGCCGGAATTCCGCCATATTCCATCTCCGTGGCACATTACAACGGAAATGAAGTTGATCTGGGAGTCTGCTATCTTCCTGTTACAGATGAAATGTTCACAGCTGAAAAAGGACTCGGAGCTTTTTTGAACGGAATTAAAATAAAGGTCAATGAAGATAGTGATCCGGTAAATTGTGTTGTAGCGACCGGTTTTGCCGACATAATCCATGAAGATGCTGTTTCCACTCTTGATGTGTTCTGCAGTGTTATCAAAAAAACACGGGCTCTCAGAAGACTCGGTTCTGCTGTCGCAGATCTCGTTTATACCGCATGCGGTAAGTTTGCTTTTTTCTATGAAGCCGGTCTTGCTCCATGGGATGTTGCAGCAGGATCATTGATTGTAAAAGAGGCCGGAGGCATGGTAACAGACTTTTATGGCAATCAGAATTATCTTGCAGGAAAGACCATCATCGCTTCTAACCCTTTGATATATAACTTTATTTCAGATGAAATTAAAAATTATTACCCGAAAAATCAAACCAATATGGAGGAAAAAAAATGAGTGCTTTCACAAGCGAATCTCTGCGTAATGTCTGCATTGCGGGACATGGAACATCAGGAAAAACCACTTTGGTGGAATCTCTTTTATTTAATGCAGGAGCAATAAACAGGCAAGGAACCGTTGAAGACGGCAACACTGTTTCCGACTTTACCGAAGAAGAAAAGAACAGAGGTATTTCGATTTCAGCTTCTATAAATGGAGTTGAATATAAAAAATGCCTTGTAACTTTTATTGATACTCCCGGATATTTTGATTTTGCCGGCGAACTTGCAGCGTCCATGCCATTCTGTGAGTCAGCTATTCTTACTGTAAAAGGATCTGTGGGTCTTGATGCAGGAACTCAGAATGCATTCAATCTTGCAAAAAAACTGGGAAAATCGATATCCTTTTATGTTTCTGAAATAGACAGAGACAATATTAATCTGGAAGAAGCTCTTGAAAGTATCGGCAAAGATCTTGAAATACCTTTAGCCCCTATAACTTATCCGGCGGGTTCAGGACAGGCAGTTGATTCAGTAATTGATGTTCTGAGAGGCAAACTTATAAAATATGCCAACGGAAAAAGAGTTTCTGAGAATCCGATCCCTGCAGATCTTCAGGATATTGCATCCAGTCTCAAGGAAAAGCTCATGGAAGCGGTTGCAGAAAGTGAAGAATCTCTTATGGAAAAATATTTTGAACAAGGAATACTCAGTGATGAAGAAATCACAACAGGTCTTTCTAAAGCTTTTTCAACCGGCACGGTCTTCCCTGTATTCTTCGGTGCGGCGAATAAAGGCATCGGTGTCGACTGTGTTCTTGAATCAATAGTTGATTTCTTTCCATCTCCCGCAGGAAAAACAGCGAAATTCTATGACGGTGAAGTTGAGCTCAACCCGCAAACAGCACCGAAAGGCATTATCTTCAAAGTAAATTCCATTCCGCAGTTCGGCGAAGTTTACACTTTTAAACTTCTTCAGGGTGAAATAAATGAAGGTGCCGATATTTTCAATGCCACATCGAACAATTTCGAGAAATTCGGACAGCTTTTCTATCCCAGAGGAAAAGAAAGATTTGCAATTAAATCAGTAGTTGCAGGTCAGATAGCATCAACTGTTAAATTGAAATATTCCAAGACCGGAGATCAGTTTACAAACAATAAAAACGATTCCGGATTCCCGTTTAAGCTCATTACTTGGCCTGAAGCTATTGTCAGAGGCGCTTTTATGGGTGTATCGAAAGAAGATACCGATAAAGTTTCCGCTGCTATCAGAAAAATGCAGACAGAAGACGCTTCTTTCAAGATTGTCAATGATGCAGAACTTAAGCAGATATTCGTTGACGGACTTGGCGAACTTCACCTTGAAGTTCTGGCAAGAAAAATAAAGAATCAGTTCGGTATTGATGTAAAAATAGTTGAACCGAGAATTCCTTATCGCGAAACAATAAGAGGAAAAGCTGAAGCCCGTTACCGTCACAAAAAACAGTCAGGCGGAAGCGGAGAATTTGCTGAAGTAAACATCATTCTTGAACCAAATCCTGATTCTGAATTCGAGTTTATCGATGCAATCGTAGGCGGTGTAATTTCTAACAGATTCATACCCGCAGTTGAAAAAGGAATTCGTGAAATTCTGACTGAAGGCGTGCTTTCAGGCTGCAAATTCATAAATTGCAAAGTTACTCTCAACGACGGTAAAGAACACGCCGTTGACAGTAAAGAAGTCGCATTCAAAAAAGCCGCTCAGATGGCTTTCAGAGATGCCGCAAAAAGAGCTAATCCTATAATTCTCGAACCCATTTACAGCATTTACATCAAAGTTCCTGAAGAATTTGCAGGTTCTGTAATGGGCGATATTTCAAGCCGCAGAGGAAAGCCGCAGGGAATGGAAAGTGAAGGAAAATACACCGTTGTAAAAGCAACACTTCCTCTCAAAGAAATTCACGGTTATTCAACTCAGCTCCGTTCAATGACAAACGGTCGCGGAACATACACTATATCTTTCTCTCATTACGAGCCTGTTCCTGGCGATGTTCAGAAAAAAATAATCGAAGAATACGAGGCTTCCAAGGAGCAGTAATTGAAATTCCTTAATTATACATGGGCCACATGGTTCGGGTCCGGATTCTGCCCGGTGGCCCCGGGAACTGCAGGGTCTCTTGCTGCAATCCCTTTTGTGTGGTGGTTTGCAAGCCAAGGAATCATTCCCCTTTTTCTTTTTGCATTATTTACATTTGTAACCGGCATAGCAGTTTGCGGCTATATAATGAAAGACAGCAGTTCCGATGATCCTCAGATAGTTGTTATAGATGAGGTCTGCGGACAGGCGATATCACTTTTTCTTATTCCGGCATCTGAATTTTCATCAATAAACCCCCGAAGCATTGCTATTATACTGGTTTCATTTGCATTTTTCAGACTTTTTGATATCTGGAAACCCTGGCCTGCTTCATATTTTGACGGAAAGATGCATAACAAATGGGGCATGATGCTGGATGATGTTGCTGCCGGGATTTATTCAATGATCGTGACTTTCGGATTATACAGACTTTATGACATGGTTTTTTAACAGAGGTTAAAATGAAAAAATTTTCATTGTTTTTCTTAGCTCTTTCAGCTTTTTTTCTTGTTCTATCTTTGAATTCCTGCACAAAAAAAACGGAAGATGCTGTCAAAGATAAACAGACTGCTGAAAAAGAAGAGGACAAGGAAGAGAACGCTGTTTATAAGGTTGAATTAGGCACTTCCGTTTTCAAGGGACCGGAAAATGCTCCTGTCACGATTGTTAATTTCTCAGATTTTCAGTGTCCTTTTTCAAAAAGATCAGTAGAAGCAATGGAAAAAATTATGAAGAACTACGATGGAAAGGTTCGATATGTCTATAAACATTTTCCTCTGGGTTTTCACAAAATGGCAAAACCGGCGGCTCTCGCTTCTATTGCAGCACAGAAACAGGGAAAATTCTGGGAATATTACAACAGGCTTTTTGAGGATATAAAGAAAACAGATCCTGACAATCTTGTACTCTGGGCAAAAGAACTCGGACTTGACATGGAAAAATTTGAAGCTGACAGAAACTCGGAAGAAGCTGGCCGTATTCTTCAGGACGATATGGCTATGGGCAGCAGATTCGGAGTCAGAGGCACACCGACACTTTTTATCAACGGTCACAAAATTGTCGGTGCCAATGTTGTCAAAATTGAAGAAACTCTTGTTGCGCAGATCGCTGAAGGTGAAAAATTAAAAGCGAAAGGGGTTGCAAATATATATGAGGAACTTACGAAGAACGGGCTCGCAAAATATATTCCGCCGAAAAGAAAACCGGAAACAATACCTCAGGATATTTTCAAAGTTGAAATCCCGACGCATTCTCCTGTCTGGGGATCAACTGATGCCGATATAACTGTTGTTCTTTTTGATGATTTTGAGTGTCCTTTCTGTTCAAGGCTTTTTACAACTTTCGAACAGTTGAAAAAAGATTATGAAGGAAAACTCCATATTGCGTTTATAAATTATCCTCTGAAATTTCATAAAAAAGCAATTCCTGCAGCATATGCCGCAATTGCAGCGGGTAAACAGGGAAAATTCTGGGAAATGTACAGTGCACTTTTTTCAAAACAAAAAGAATGGAAAGCTGCTTCAGATATGCAGAAGTGGTTTGAAGATGAAGCTGTCATACTTGAACTTGATACCGAAAAATTCAAAAAAGATATGGAAAGCGCTTCAGCCAGAAAAATCGTTGAAGAAGATGTGAAGATCGGCGAAGAACTCGGCATCAGGGGAACTCCCGCTTCATTTGTAAACGGCAGATTTGTAAGCGGATCTCTTCCGTACAACAGTTTTAAGCAAGTTATAGACGAAGAACTTAAAAAAGCTGAGGAGTTCAGATCGAAAGGACTTTCTGGACATGCAATGTATCTTGAGATCACCAAGGATGGACTTTCAAAAATACCTCACGGCAACGGTGCAAAAGATGAAAAAATTGATCCCGATAAAGTTTACGACATCAAACTTACAGGAAAAGAACCTGTAAAAGGGAACAAAAAGGCCTCTCTTACAATTATCGAATTTTCAGAACATGAATGTCCGTTCTGCAAAAGAGGATCAGCCGTCATTGATGAAGTTATCAAAGATTATAACGGAAAAGTAAATCTTGTTTTCAAGCATATGCCTCTTTCTTTTCATAAGGAAGCAAGACCTGCTGCACTTTTCACGATTGCAATTAAGAATATCTACGGAGATGAGAAGTTCTTTGCTATGAGCAGTATTCTTTTTTCCAAACAGAATGAATGGAAAACAGATTATCTTGCAAAATTCGAGACTTATTCAAAAGAGATGAAGCTTGACTGGAAAAAAATAAAGACTGAAATGGATAAACCTGAAACAGAGCTGGTGCTGAAAGAAGACATGACCGAAGCTGCAAAAAACAACATAAGAGGAGTTCCTGCTTTTTTCATTAAAGGTAAAATGCTTACAGGTGCAAAATCAAAGGAAAGCTTCAAGGCTATTATTGACAACCTTTTGAAATAAAATGGTGGTATCATGAAATTTATTACTGGCGAAATTTTTGTTCTCAAGGGTCATGACGGTTCACTTATTAATGATATTGATACAGATCAGATATTTCATAATAAATATCTGTCCATTGTCGATATCAAACTTATGGGACAGTATTCACTCGACAATCTTGAAGGTTACAAGAATTTTTCAAAAAGGGTTAAACCCGGAATGGTGGTGGTTGCCGGTGAGAATTTCGGTTCAGGAAGCAGTCGCCAGCAGGCAGTTGACTGTTTTATTTCTCTTGAATTACAAGGAGTTGCCGCTAAATCATTCGGTTCGATATATCAAAGAAATATTATAAACACCGGTTTTCCGATGATCGAGATATCAGATATTGATGAATCTCATCTTGTAACCGGCAATGTTTTCACTTTTGATATTGAAAAAAGCGAAATCATCTATGAAAACAAAGTGATAGGCCACTTCAAAAAGTTCTCGACTGTCCAGAAAGACATTATTGAAAAAAAAGGACTCCTCAACTGCGTTTAAAATGACAGAATATATTATTTCATCAACTAAATTATCCAATAATTTCAATGACTTCATTGTTCTTGACTGCCGTGCTGAACTCGGAAATCCCGGCTGGGGATATAAAGAATATCTGAAAGAGCATATTTCGGGTTCACATTTCGTTGATGGAGAGAATAAACTTTCCGATCCTGTTACCATTCATGGCGGAAGGCACCCTCTGCCCGATCTGGAAACACTTCGCAAGTATATGGAAAGCCTAGGCATTTCAGACAATTCTAAAGTTGTAGCATACGGACTTTATGCTGGAAGAACAGTTTTCATCTTAAGACTTTTCGGGATTGAAGCCAGTCTTATCAGCGGAGATTTCAATTTTTTGAAAGAAAAAGGGCTTTCCGTTGACTCCGGAATTCCGGCTCCTGAAAAAGGAAACATCACAGGAAAAGCTATCACAAATCTTATACGGAACATGGAATATGTAAAAAACAGATTGAACAATCCAGCAGTCACCATCATTGATTCAAGAGCACCCGAAAGATTCCAAGGAATTGTCGAACCAATTGACAAAATTGCAGGACACATCCCCGGAGCAGTTAATTTTCTGTGGGAACAGATCAAAAAAGCCGATAGCGAAATATTACCCGAAAGTGAACTCAAGTTGCTGTATTCATTCATAGATCCGTCAAAAGAGATTATCATCTACTGCGGAAGCGGCGTGACAGCCTGCTATAATTGGATAGCACTCAGACACATCGGAATCGATTCTTCAATATATGCAGGCAGCTGGAGTGACTGGATAAGTTACGAAGAAACCCCGAAAGTTGTAAAAAAATAAAGTAAAATATTAAGAAAATTATTTTTAGTCTTCTGTGTCGAAGATCTTTTCGGCTTCGTTGAAGTTCTTGACTGCACAAAGGTCTCCGCACATTGAGCAGGTTTCTTTATCGGCTTCGGCAGGTCTGTCTCCGCGATATTTCTTGCATTTTTCAGAATCCATTGAGAGTTCAAGCTGTTTTTCCCAGTCAAGGGCTCTTCTTGCCTTTGCCATTGCATTGTCCCATTCCATTGCTCCGGGGTGTCCGTTTGCAATATCAGCGGCATGTGCGGCTATCCTTGAAGCGATAACGCCTTCTTTCACATCTTCGATCGTAGGAAGTGACAGATGTTCCGCCGGTGTGACATAACAGAGAAAATTTGCTCCGCTCATTGCGGCAATTGCTCCGCCGATGGCTGAAGTTATGTGGTCATATCCCGGAGCTACATCGGTAACGATAGGACCGAGAACATAAAAAGGAGCACCGTTGCAAAGGGTCTTTTCGATCTGGATATTTGTAACTATCTGATTTAACGGCACATGTCCGGGTCCTTCGATCATGACCTGAACTCCTTTCGCTCTCGCTCTCAGAGTCAATTCACCAAGAGTGATGAGCTCCTGGATCTGCGGACGGTCAGTTGCGTCATTCAGACAGCCGGGACGAAGCCCGTCACCGAGCGAGAACACACAGTCATATTTGTGGCAGATATCGATCAGTCTGTCGAAATGTTCAAAAAGAGGATTTTCCTGCTTATTGTGGGCCATCCAGCGCGCCGTAATACTTCCGCCTCTGGAGACAACACCCATTATTCTTTTGGATTTTCCTATTGTTTTTAAAAGCTTCTGATTGACCCCGCAGTGAACAGTAATGAAGTCAACACCGCTTGAAACCTGCTTTTCTATCGCTTCAAATATCTCATCAACCGTCATTTCAGCAAATGATTTCTTCCTTTCTCTGACACAGTCGACAATAGCCTGATAAATAGGAACCGTACCTATTATTACCGGAGCGGCTTCCATTATTTTCTTTCTTGTCAGTTCAAGATCTTTGCCCGTTGAAAGGTCCATCACAGCATCAGCACCGAATTTTACAGCAATTTTTGCTTTTTCGATCTCTTCTTCGAGAGAATTCACATCCTCGGAAGTACCGATATTAGCATTGATCTTCACTCTGCATCCGTCACCGATAGCAAGAGGTTTCACATTATGAACTCTGTTCTTGCAGATAACTATTTTACCTTCAGCAATTCTTCTGCTCATCAATTCCGGAGACATCTTTTCTTCTGCCGCGGCGATTTTCACCTCTTCAGTGATAATTCCTTTTACAGCCGCTTCAATCTGAGTAAGCAATACCATATTCCTTCTCCATTATCAGGGTTGACAATTCTTTTATTACTGATGCAGCATTTTCACCGTAGAACAATGAAATTCCTGCAATATTAGTAAATCCTCTTTCAATAAGCCAAAGGGCTTTCATTCTATCTATTCCACCCAGAAGATAAAGGTTTTTAAATTTTACCGGAGTTACCGTATTTCTTGTATCTTCCGGCTTGGAAATCGGCGGGTAAACTGGAGAAAATAAAGCGTAATCGACACCGTTTTTAAAAGCCTTTTCATACTCATACCTGCTGTGAGTTGAAACAACGACTTTTACATCAGGGTATTTGTTTTTAATTTCAAACGCCTCTGCTGTGCGATTCGAAGGATAATGTAAGTGATTGTATTTATTAACTTCTTCTGCGGCAATATTGTGAATGTATATTTCACGGTCCGGAAACGATCTGTCAAGCTCTTCTTTTATCTTTTTTATTGAATCAGAATCAAAAACACCGATGTTTCGCAAAGAAACTTTCTGAACACCGTTCTGCAAACAAATTGAAATGTGTTTTACAGTTTCTTCAAGACCGGGTGTCTTTGAAAAATCAGTTATCATCCAGAGCATTTTTGACCTCCGCAGTTAAACTACTACTGAAAATCTGTTTTGTCAAAGCAATAATAGTATAGATTATTTCAGAGTGTCTTCCAATATCCAGTTTGAAACCAGCTCGGGACTGGATGAAGTTATTTCAAGCATTACAGAATCAAAACCGTTAAGTTTTTTGTTTACCGCAAGATTTCCTGATATTGCAATTTCAGAATTCTGAATACTTCCGGAACAAAGTATTTCAACAGAAGCTTTTTTATTCTTAAATGAAAGGGCGTAATTGCACCTTAATTTTCCATGACAGGTATTTATTTCCCACTTCTGTCCGTCAAAAAGAGCACTTTCAGGCATAAAATATATAAGCCTTCTTATTGCAACAGGATAAAGCGGATTGAAATCAGGAGAACAGGCATTTTCTATATCAGCAGTATTAACCTCTGTCAGATATTTTCTGGAATTGAATAAAGGAACAAGCACCGGATCAATACGACCATCAATCTTTCCATTAATTGTAATAAAAGATTCGACTCTGCTCAGATTCTCTTCAGTCTTATAATCATTCATTATTTCGAGAGTGTTTCCTGAAACAAAGTTGATATTTCCTTTCTCAACAACTTGTAATGTCTGCTGTTTTTTGGAAGGAATGTGAAAACTGGTGTTTGAGTAGTAGTAGTTGTGAAATAAATAGATCCCCAGAAAGATTATTAAAATGAGCGCAGGCCTTGACAATGTTTTTCTTGATAAAGGAAATCTTTTAAGAAAATCTCTCATTCCTTATTTTGAATTATCATCAGACATGTAATCAAATGAAGCGAACTTGGTATATTGCGGAACAAATCTCAATTTTACATGACCCTGCTGACCATGTCTGTTCTTCTGCACAAAAATATCAGCTATGTTCTTGTTTTCGCTATCTTTTTTATAGACATCCTCTCTATGGATGAACATTACCATATCTGCATCCTGTTCAATTGAACCGGAGTCTTTCAGATCGCTCAGCATCGGAATTTTATTGGTGCTTCTTTCTTCAACTTTTCTATTCAACTGTGCAAGAGCAATGATCGGTATTCCGAGATCTTTTGCAAACAGTTTTATATTTCGTGAAATATCTTCAACCTGCCGCACTCTGTCATCTTTGTGAACATTTGATGACATAAGCTGGAGATAGTCGACAAATATACAGTCCAGTTTGTTGGGATTTGTCTTATCTTTTGCAGGAGTTTTTTTAAGCTCTGAATCAAGTTTCTTTGCTCTCGACCTCAGATCCGACACCGTAAGTTTAGAAGTATCGTCAATAAAAATAGGAAGTTTGCTGACTCTGTCAACTGTCGACCAGAGCCTGTCTATTTCCTCTTTTTCCAAAGAACCGGTATTGAACCTTTTCGCACTTACGCTGCACTCTGTTGCAATCATTCTGCTGATGATCTGGTTTGCCGGCATTTCCAGAGAAAAGAAAAGAACATTGTTGTTGTTTCTTGCTATCTCGATCGCCATATTCAGTGCAAAACTCGTTTTACCCATACCTGGTCTTCCCGCAAGAACGATCATGTCACCAGGTTTGAATCCGCTGCAAAGATCATCAAGCATTGGATAACCGCATGAAATTCCAGCTATCTTGCTGCCTTTTGCAATCCTTTCCTCCAGACGGGCTATCTCTTTTTGAACAAGATCTTTCGCCTTCTGAATAGTTGTAGTCTGTCTTCTGTTGCTCAAATTAATGAGCGAACTCGTAGACTTATCTGCAACTTCTTCAAAAGGTGATGACTGCCTGTACGCATTGTCCGAGCTTTCCGCACAAATCTTTATTAGCTCTCTAAACAGCGATTTCTCAATAATTATGTTGCAGTATTCAACAAGTATGGATTCAGAAACAGTAGGCGCACGACCTGCAAGATCATAAAGATATTTCATGTCAGGAAAGATATTTTCCACACCCATATTGGATATCTTGTCACCCACAGTGACAACATCAGGAGTTTTACCTTCATTGTAAATAGCTGAAATCACCCTGAAAACAACGGCATGTCTTTCTTCATAGAAATCTTCCGCATTCAGACCTGTCCCTTCAACTGTAGAAAAAAGTTTTCCATTTATCAGTAGACATCCGAGAAGAGAAGCTTCCGCCTCTATATTACCCGGCAGCAATTTTGGATTATAATCCATTTATTTCTCAGAATTAATTAGCGTTCTCTACTTCTTCTGCTGTTGTTGTTTCTGCAGTTTCTGCCGCTTCATTTTCTTCAGCTACGACCCACAGTTTGAAAACACCGCGGATCTCTCTGAAAAGCTTAACTTCAACTTCGTAAACGCCGCTCTTTTTGATATTGCTGTCAAGAACAATGTTTCTGTGATCAATAGTGAATCCTTTTTCTTTAAGAGCTTCTTCTATTTCACGATTTGTAACACTGCCGAAAAGTTTGCCTTCCTCACCGACCTTTTTCTGTATTCTGATCTCGCAAGTTGCAAGTTTTGCAGCAAGCGCATTGGCAACAGCAGCTTCAGAGTCAATCTTCTTTTCGATCATTCTTTTGTTGAATTCAAGCTGTTTTGCATTTTTTTCATTTGAAGTAAAAGCAAGTCCTTTCGGGATAAGGAAATTACGGGCATAACCGTCTTTAACTTTAACGATATCGCCAGCATTTCCCAATTTGTCTATATCTTTAGCAAGTATAACTTTCATTTTTATCTCCTATCTGCCGGTGACAGTGAATGGAAGAAGAGCAATCGTTCTCGCTCTTTTTATTTCTCTGGAAAGCTCTCTCTGATGTTTTGCACAGACGCCGCTAATCCTTCTTGGAATTATTTTGCCTCTTTCTGTTATGTAATTAAGCAGAAGTTCAGAATTTTTATAATCGAGTTCCATATCTGTGTGAATACAGAAACGGCATACTTTTCTCTTTTTGTAAAAAGTCATATCTATTCTCCTTTTTTATTAAAGTTCAACATTGTCATCTTCTTCAGTGGAAACGGTCAGTGATTTCTGAAGCTCTTCGTTATATTTTCTGGAATCTTCAAGAGATTTCTTCTCTTTGTCTTCCTCAACAGGAGCAACAGGCTCAGCAACCACGACCACAGGAGCTTTTTTCTCTATTTTCTCGAAAAGAGTTGAAATTCCTTTAGCTGAACCGGTAAGCTCATCAAGATTCTCTCTCTTTTCAACTTTAATAGACATGAATTTGATAACATGTTCCCAGATGTTAAAGTTTCTTTCGATCTCTTCTATCATTCTTCCGTCACCGACAAGATCAAAGAAAAGGTAATGTCCTTTCATGTTCTTTTTGATCTCGTAGGCAAGCTTCTTTTCTCCCCATGAACGGAGAGTGATCGTTTTTCCGCCGAACTCATTAACAATATTGTCAACTCGTTCTGCAAACTGCTTAACCGCTTCAGCACCGCCTTCGGGCTTGAGAATAGCAGTCAGCTCGTAATGTCTTCTTTCCATAATTCCTCCTTACGGCTTAAAGTCCAATCTTAACTGTTGAACAAGGAGATACAAATTCCAGTGTTCAAAAAACCAAATAACCTGCCGATTGTAATTAGAAAAGTCCCATTTGCAACTTTTTTATTGTTTTCAAAATATTAATTTTTGCTTGTTTTTTTGATTTCAATTTTTGGAATTCATTTTAATGACTATTCTTTTATCTCCACCTTTGCACTGAATTCAAGTGTTTTTTCAACTTCATCCTCTGTCCATGTGAAAACGATCGTCGCTGTTGTAAGAGTTTCATTTTCAAAAGAACCTTCCACCGTAATATCATCTTTTTCGTATGAAAAAGAACTTCCGCCTTTTTCTGCATACTGAATTTGAGGATTATTATCACCCAACAAACCCCACCTTATTACAACACCCCCCTCTGCCCCTTTAAAATATAATTCAGGACCATAAAAAGCACAGTGTGTATTTTCATCAGGAGGGGTTTCAAATTCACATTTAACCAGTTCACCAAACTCCATGGTTTCCGGAACAAAATCAGGGCAATCCACCAATTGTGGATCATTGATCCCATCACTTTCAGCATAACATTCTTTGTTAATTATAAATTTCATGCTCTGGATTTTTGTAATTATCTGATTTAAATCACCTTCATAATAATCATTGTAATTCTCGCATTTACTTCCTGCACTTGCTTTAAGAGAAATCTGACTTGAATCTGCAACAGATGATGCCTCCCACGAAAGATTTTTACATGAGTCTGATTCTCCGCAACCATAAAAAAGAAACAAAAGCACGAACATCGCAATTATATTACTATTTTTCATAATCAGCCTCCATTGAAACTGTTTTGCAATCACTGCTTGGTCTCAACCGTTGCACC
>DAOQAY010000033.1:0-25207 GCA_035354435.1 bacterium | reverse complement strand
TCTGTAAAGATGACTGTCAAGGTTACGACATGTCCTCTTGCATTTTGAAAACACAATGCGGTAACTACATCGTGGAAATGGGTGAAGCGTGTGATGGAAATCCGAAACGGTGTAATGAGATAGATTCTGAAAAATATGTTATGGGAACGGCTCCGTGTTTTAAGACATGTTCCGGCTGGGATTCAAAAGTATGCAAAACATATCATGAATGCGGAAATGGAAATCTCGAAGAACGGGAGATTTGTGAAAGAGGACATATATCTGACTGCACGGCATTGAATTCTGAGATTTTTATTTCAGGCACGGCAGAATGTTATAATGACTGTTCAGGCTGGAATGTTTCGAAGTGCAGATCCTCTCAATGTGAAAATATTGAATGTGGTATAATTTCTGTTGTTGAAAATGACTATGTTTTTGAATTTGAATGCGGAAAATGCGATGAAGGTGACATCTGTACTTTCGAAAATAAATGCATTGTACCTTGTGGAAGCGGGAAGTGCGGGACAATAGTTATAAAAGACAGTATCGGTGAAGATATGTCTTTCAAATGCAGGGATTGCAATGATTTACAATACTGCAATGCTGAAAATCAATGTATTCCGGCTTGCAGCAATATGGCATGCGGTGACGACCATGGTGTTAATTGCGGTGAGTGTCCGAGTGGTTTTTACTGCAGCACTTTTCCCAACAGATGTAAAAAACTTCCCGATGTTCCGGTTGTTGAGATTCCAGATGGAGTTTTTTATATGGGATGCAATCATTATGTTGATGATTACTGTAATGAAGCTGAAGACCCATATCACATGGTTTATCTATCGCCTTATCTGATAAACACTCAGGAAGTAACGGTTAAAGAATATCTTTACTGTATAGATTCAGGGCAGTGCAGTGATAAAGTTGAGGATGGATCGCATTACAGGACTTATGATATTAACAATAGATGCAATATAGGTTCAGAAAGGGAACTCGATCAGCCTGCAAACTGTGTGAATTATTACGGAGCAGAGGCTTTCTGTAAATTCATGGGCGGTAGACTTCCGACAGAAGCACAATGGGAAAAGGCGGCCCGCGGCGGATGCGAATTTTATGAGAATTGTGAAGAAGATACACCAATGTTTCCATGGGGAAACGATCAGGCAAGCTGCCAATATGCCGTAATAGTTGATGTTAATTCCGGTATTGCAGGTTGTGAAACAGGAGGGACATTTCCCGTGGGATCAAAACCTGATGGAATAAGTCCGTATGGTCTTTATGATATGGCGGGAAATGTCTGGGAATGGTGCAGTGACTGGTTCGGCTCTGACTATTACACTAATTCTCCTTCAGAAGATCCAATTGGCCCGGAAACAGGGATCGAAAAGATACTCAAAGGCGGTTCCTGCAATTTCAGCTGGGTCGGTGTAAGATCAAGTTACAGATATAATGTCGCTCCTTCATTGAATTATACTTTCGGCGGATTCAGGTGTGTTTTTGATTCAGAGAACTAATTGTCGAATATATTCATTGACCGTATTTCTTCGATAATATCAAAGATTGAGTTGATCCTGACGATCTCGGTTTTATCATTCTTTTTTATTTTCGTCCTTCCCGCCGGAGCATATATCTTTTTCAATCCTAGCCTTGAACCTTCTCTGAGCATGATTTCCAGACCGGGAACTTCTCTGATCTCACCGCCAAGACCGAGTTCACCTACAAATGCAGTTGACATCGGAATTGCAATATTGAAAAGTGATGAAAGAAGCGATGCGGCGACAGGAAGATCGACAGCGGGAGTTTTGAGTTTCAATCCGCCCACAACATTTGTGAAAAGGTCAAAATTCGAGAAATAGAGATCGCCTCTTTTTTCAAGTACGGCAGTTATCATTGCAAGTCTGCCGGAATCAATTCCCGTTACAACTCTTCTTGGTTGAGGGAGATTGGAACTTGTCGCAAGAGACTGAACTTCGATAAGAAAAGGTCTGGAACCTTCAAGTATAAGTGCAAGTGCCGATCCCGATATCGATCCTGAACCGTCTGAAAGGAAGAACTGGCTTGGATTCTCGACTTCATTCAGTCCAGTGGATGTCATAGTGAATATTCCGATCTCATCTGTAGGTCCGAAACGGTTTTTTGAGCATCGTAACACTCTGTATCCGAGAGAAGGATCACCTTCAAATAACAGAACTGAATCGACCATATGTTCAAGAAGCATCGGTCCTGCGATATTTCCCGATTTTGTGACATGTCCTATTACAAAAACAGTGATATTCTTTCTTTTTGCTGTTTCAAGCAGTTTCACGGCACATTCTTTTATCTGGCTTACCGATCCTGGAATTCCAGGGACAGAAGGTGAATAGACTGACTGGATTGAATCGCAGAAAAGAAAATCAAACTGCTCTTCTTCAAGTTTAGCCCGGAGCTTATCGAGGTTGTTTTCGTTTGAAAGATAAAGATCTCCGCATCCGTTCTTTCCTGCAAGTCTTTCAAATCTTATTTTTACCTGTGATACAGATTCTTCCGCAGAAAGATATAGAACTCTGCATTTTCTCGATATTTCAAGCGCCGCCTGAAGCATCAAAGTCGATTTTCCGACTCCGGGATGACCGCTGATCAGATTGTAGCTGCCTTTGACTATTCCGCCGCCGAGTATCCGGTCAAGCTCTTTATATCCCGATTCGATCCTTTCACTGTCAACAGTGCTGACATCATTTATATGGTCAAAAACCGCTTCGGGGGATGAAAGGAAAAGGCGATGATTATCTTTAGGAATAGCAGTTTCATCTTTTTCTTCAAGAGTGTTCCATTCGCCGCATTCAGGACATCTGCCCAGCCATTTCGGTGCTGTGTATGAACAGTTGGAACAGATAAACGATGTTCTTTTCTTTACCATTTATTTTTACTGTGCGCTGAGAATAAAAGGTATCGTCACAGTTGAAAGTGTGCCGTTGAATTTCGGGAAGATCCATTTTTTCTTGATCTGTTCAGTCACACAGCGATCCATTTCTGTTCCTTTGAACTTTGGGGTTTCATTGACGACTTTTGCAACGCTTCCATTTCCCATGATGTGTATTGTTATTTCCATTTTTCCACTTATGCCGTCATTGTTTTTGAGAGCTTTGTCATAGCAGAATTTTATTGTGCCGGAGTATGTTTTTATTGTTTCGTTTATCTGATTCTGTGTCAATTCCTCACTGTTTTGAACAAGTTTGCTTTCATTTGACACTTTAGCTGAAACATTTTTCGCAACGGTCTTTTTCATAAATGAATTTCTGAAAGCGTCAAGCTCTTCGTCACTTACTTTATCAAAAAGTCCTGCGGATTTTTTTTCAGGCCGGGCATCTTTTGCAGATGCGACCTGTTCAGCTTCGTTTTCTTTTTTTATTTCAAGCAGCATTTCTTTAAGTATTGTGTCTTCGACAGATCTTTCGACTTTTTTTATGGTGATACCTTTAACAGGATCTATTTTCATAACACCGGAACCGAATCTTACATCATCAAGGTTTATATCTTCAATTACAGGCTGTTTTTCGACAATTTTCTGAGGTTTTTCCTTTTTTAAAAGACCCATAACGGAAAAGACAATTACAGGAACAAGCACTATTCCTATGCCTATTACTAACCATTTTAAAATGTGATGGCTTTTAGCATGAGGAACGGTGTGTTTTTCAACGCTTACATCATCAAGCATTTTGAGCATTTCCCTTTTCTGGACTGTTTCATCGTCAGTTCCTAGAACCTGCTTTATCTTTTCATCCGCAATGCGGTAATACTCGATAAATATCTCTATAAAATCAGGATGTTCTGCAATTCTTATCCAGTCAGGCAGTGACTGTTCCCATATCAGTGAATCTTTACGGATGCTTCCATCAAGGATCAATGCAGTGATTTCATCAAATGAGTACTCATAACTGTCATCAGGCAGGAAATAGATCTTTTCATTCATTTTGAGGCTCTCCAGTCTTCAAAAAACACCGCAAAATAATAGTCGTAACGCACTTTTTTGTCAATTAATAACAGATCTGATAAGCTCCTCCAAAGTTTGATTTTTTGAAATATTCTGAAAAAGTTTATTACAATCAGGCAAAAGATTTTGTTTTTCGAGGTTTATTGTATATATAGTATCTTGTCACAAGATTCTGATAAACTGACAATGGAAAGAATTCATGACAGAAAATAAAGATAATAGGTTATTATTATTGAAAGACATAAAACTTCTTTATGTTGAAGATGATTCGAACCTGAGAGATGCTATGATAAACATACTCAGATGCTATTTTTTAAACATTTATATAGCTTCTGATGGAATAGAAGGTCTGGAAAAGTTCATTAAGAACGACCCTGATATAGTTGTTACAGATGTGAAGATGCCTGGAATGGATGGTATCCAAATGTCATTTGAGATTAAGAGAAGAAGAAAAGATGTTCCGATAGTTGTTACCACTGCTTTTACTGAAATTCCAGATCTTCTTAATGCGATTGAAGCAGGTGTCGATAGATATATCCAGAAACCGGTTAATATGAGTTCTTTTATGGATGTTCTTTACAGTGTATCTCTTCCTGTCATTCAAAAAGAACAGATAAGAATGCTTCAACGGCAGAGTTCTCTTGAAAACTGGTATTTTGGGAAAAATCAAAAAATGAAACAGATCTTTGAACAGGCAAAAAGTGTTGCATGGTCGCCATTTTCTGTTGTGCTTAGAGGTGAAACAGGTTCCGGGAAGAGTTTTCTTGCAAGGGTTATTCATGATATGAGCAATAGAAAGGATCAGCCTTTTATCAAAATCGATCTCGGTACGATGCCGGAGAATTTAATGGAAAGCGAACTTTTCGGTTATGAAAAAGGGGCTTTTACCGGTGCTGACAGAAAAAGAAAAGGAGTTGTCGAGTCTGCCAATGGCGGTACTATTTTTCTTGATGAACTTGAAAATGCATCGCTTCATTTTCAAACAAGACTTTTAAGAGTGGTAGAGGAAAAGGAGATTGTACCTATCGGTTCAAATCTTCCAGTTAAAACAGATGTCAGAATTATTTCCGCAACAAACAGGAATTTATATGATCTTGTAAAAAAAGGACAATTCAGGGAAGATCTTTATTACAGACTTGCAGAATTTGAGATCTTTATTCCTCCTCTTAGAGAAAGAAAAGACGATATTCCGTGGTTGGCGGCAAGATTTATGGTAGAAGCGTCAGATGAGCTGAAAAAATGTGTTTACGACATGTCTTCTGAAGCAAAGGAATACATATTATCTTTTCCTTGGTATGGAAATGTCAGAGAATTGAGAAATTATATAAGGAGAGCTGTTCTTTTTTCAAAAAGCAGTGTCATTTCAATAGAAGACATGTGCAAAGCTGGAATGGATTTTTCACACGAGTCTGATGCAGTCTGTGATGCTGCTGCTGTTTTTAAAACACTTGCCGAAAATGAAAGAGACTTGATAAACAAGGCTCTTAATTTGACTGATGGGAATAAGACCAGAGCCGCTCGTCTTTTAGGTATAGACATAACTACTTTGAGAAGAAAAATAAAAAAGCATGATCCAGCACAACACTAGGGCATTTTGCCCTATGCGATGTGTTCCGCCCTGTGTGCAGCTCGATAAATCTTAATAAATTCAGTCGGTTATCTGTACACAATGCCGGCATCAGTTTTGCTATTATTCAAAAGCAATACTATTGCTTATTTTTAAGACGGAGAGAAGTATGTCTGACTTAATTCAAACATCTGAAGCGCTCAAGGTTAATTTACAGGAAACGAAAGTTGATGAGTACGATTTTTCTGAAAAAGAGCGATACATTATAGAATCTGTTTCAATGTATTCTATGTTGCAAAAAAAGGTAACAGCTTTTTTCAGAGAATTAAACCATCCATATCCAGACTTAACTGAAATAATCGAAGGGTTCAGATGGATAATATTGGAAAACATCTATACTTTTTCTGAAATGACTGAAAAAGAGAAAATTTTAATGATATTCGGAGAGACCTGTTCTCTTATTTTTACTTTAAAATTAGATACAGCTCAAACCGAGAGATTGAAAAGAACACTCTTCAATACGCTGGAATTATTATACAAAATCCATAAAGATGGGAAAATATCATTTGAACTTTTCAGATATTTTGTTGATTTGACAGATCAGGTTCTGGCAAATGAAAAATCCGGTCTTATGGAATCTTCAAGTTCACTTAAAAAGTATATCACTGAAATATGTAAAGAACCTCGTGTTCACACAGTTGTTTCAGGGATGATGAAAAGAGTTCTTATAAAGAACATTCTTTACTGGAAAAATCTTCAGCCTTTCACCGTCTGGCTTATTGAATCAGGAATTGAATGCGGAATAGAATCACAGGAAGTTGAAAAAGTGATTAAAGAACAGTTCCCTGATAATTTATTTGATGAATCAATGGATATGATACACAGGGCTTCATGCTGTGAAGATCTTTTTCCTGTGCCTGATTTCACATTTTTTACAGATCGGATGAGAGGTACTATCGATTTAATTTCAAGCCCTATAGGAAAAATATACTACATTTTTTATCTTCTTGAACTTGAATCGATGTCATCAATGAGAGAATATCTCCTTTTTGATTTGAACAGAACTTTAAAATTGACTCCTTTTCATGAGGGTGACGAAACAGCAATTTTTATCAGCAGGGTTTTTAATTTCTTTAAGCCTATTCAGGATCGTTTCAGGAGTGCGATACTCGAATGTATTAAAACTCTTGGAGTGGAGATTATAAAAAGGGGAGATAATGATCTTTCTGACCATTTTTTTGATGCGGTAATAGATTTCGGGTTCGTTTATCCCGAAATAAAAGGTGTGAATTCAGACTGGCAGATAATTGTGGATAAAAATCATGTGAAAAATATCAGAACATGGCTTGCGATCATCGGTGAAAATCCTTCGAAAAGCATGAAGCTTCTGTCGGCTCTTCTTATAAATCTGAGAATTGGCGGTGTTTTTATTTCGGATACTGATCTGTTTCAGAATGATATTACAAAGCTTCTTAATAGTGAGATTAATTCATCATATCATATCGCACGGCAGATAGCAGTTCTTTTTCCTGTTTATTTTAATGAAATAGGAGCTGAGGGTGAACTGAGAAAGATATCAACTGCAATTGATGAAATTTCATTCCGCAAGGATAATCTGCTTCACTTTCTGAGAAAACAGATTCATGCTGAAAGTAATAATACTCACATCGAACTTGTGAGAGATATTTTTATTTACTGGCTTACCGGAGAAAAGAAACAGCTTGAAAAAAAGATACCGCAGGAAATATATGTCTCCCTTGACAGTTCAGGAGAGATGTATGAAGGCGTACATGCAGTATCGGTTCATCTTAACGAGGCTGTTCAAGGGAATTACGACTCCCTTTTTACCGCAAAAATGAGCAGGATCGAAGAGTTTGCTGGTGAACTTGATTCAAATGATGAAAAAGATAAGAAAAAAGTGGAATATTTATTTAAGCTCCACTTGCTTTTAAAGGAAAAGTATTACCTTAATCCTGGAGATATATCAAAAAAGCTTAGGAAGTATTCATATATTTCTTCTGATGTCATCAATGAGCTTGAAAATTATCTCCAGAATGGTGATTGGAAGAAAGCTGTTCAAACAGCCTTTTTGATAATGTCCGTTCTGAAAGATAAAGTGCTTTCATCTGAAAAAACAGAAGGTGTTGAAAATATTTATTATAAAAGACATATTGCTATAGGTATTCCATCAATGTATGGTGAATACCGTGAACCTAAATTTGAAGCTCTCGGTATGATTTTCAGGCTTGAACAGCTTGTTTCATCATTGATTGAAAAAATAATTTCATCAGCAAAACTTTCCTATATTTCAGCTGAAACACTAAAAGAAGTCGCCTGGATTCTTGATCTGTTCAAGGAAGGTATGGAGATCGGCGGAATTACAAACGAAAATTTTAATTCAGATCTGGAAACTCTTCGTTACAGTCTTGTTTCTTCGAGTTTTTCTGTAGATCAGTTTCTGAATATTTTTGAATTTCTGGCTGAGGATGTGGGAAAAATTGTAGTTGATTATTTCCTGGGAATTCACGATAAAAATTTGAGAAAGATACTTGAACAGCATATTGAAAAGAACAATGCATCTATTTCATGCGATAAAGAGAAAGAATGCTATATTCATAAAAAATCCGAGGAATTTTACAGAGATGTTATTTCATCATCTTTTCTTATGCAGCAGATAGATAATCTGATAAACAGCGTGCTGACTTTACTTAGAGCTATTCCGCACAATCTTTCAAAAGAGGATATCCATTTAATAATGAGTTTCAGAAATGATCTGGTTTCATCGTCTTTAAATACAGATGTCAGTGAAATAGATAATCAGGTTTTTCTCGGAGCGAAAGGATATTTCCTGAAAAAAATAAAGAAATACGGAATGCCTGTTCCAGATGGATTTATTCTGACTACGGAACTTTTTAGAAGAAGGGCTGCTTTAATGAAGCATCCTGAGATGAAAAAAGAGATATATTCCATAGTAAAAACACAGCTCTGTAATCTCGAAAAACTAACAGATCTTGAATTCGGAAACCCAAGAAAACCTCTTCTTCTATCTGTCAGAAGCGGATCTGCAATTTCAATGCCGGGAGCAATGAATACTTTTTTAAATGTCGGAATGAATGATGATTTCGCAAAAGAATTGTCGAAAAAAGAAAACTATGGGTGGACATCGTGGGATTGTTACAGGAGGTTGATCCAGACATGGGGAATGAACTTCGGAATTGACAGGGATATTTTTGATTCAGTGATTGCCGATTTTAAAAAGGTTTATAAAGTTACAAAGAAAATTGATTTTAAACCACTGGTAATGAAAGAAATCTCAAAAGAATATATGAAAGTCCTGAACAGCCGGAATGTTCAGTTCGAACAGGATCTCGCAGAGCAGTTGATAGTTTCGGTCAAATCGGTTTTTAATTCATGGGATTCCCGGCGTGCGAAGGTGTACAGGGAAAAACTTAATATTGCTTCTGAATGGGGTACGGCGGTAATTATTCAGAAAATGGTTCTTGGAAATATCAATTATGATTCTGGAACAGGTGTGGTTTTTACCAGAGAGCCGTTTGCCGGAGAAAGAGATATCAGGCTTTATGGTGATTTTGTAATGTGCAGTCAGGGCGAAGATGTTGTCGGTGGACTTGTTCATCCTTACCCTGTCACAGAAAAACAGAGAATTTCAATGAAAGATGATCCGGAAATAAGTATGGAAAAAGACTTTCCTCAGATCTTTAATGCACTTTGTGAAACAGCGCATGAACTTGTAAATAAAAGAGGATACGGACATCAGGAGATAGAATTTACTTTTGAAACACAAAAAAAAGAGGATTTTCACATTCTTCAGATAAGACCATATCATCAAAATGAAAATATTCCGGTCAGTAATGTTCCGGAAGGTGCTGTATATATTGGTGAAGGCACCGGCATAGGAAGTGGTATGATTATTGGAAGAGCAATTTTCTCATATGGAGATATTGCTCTTTGTAAACAGCAGTATCCGGAAGATAAAATCATTGTTGTGAGACCTGATACGGTAAGTGACGATATTGATATGATATTCGAAGCCGAAGGGCTTCTTACTTCAAGAGGAGGTGCAACTTCTCATGCGGCGGTAACTGCTGTCAGGCTTGGTAAAACCGGGGTTGTAAACTGTAAGGCACTTTCTGTAAACGAGCAGGAAAAGAATTTCAGCTTAAACGAGCACACTTTAAAAGTAATGGACAAATTAATAATAGATGGAAAGCGTGGATTTATCTATTGTTTCAAAAACAAGTAAGGAGAAAATTATGGTTCAGATGAATTGCTGTGCGACTGTCGGTGTAAACGGACTCGGACGAATAGGAAAACTGACTTTGTGGAATTTTATTCTTTCTGAAGAATTCGACAAAATTGTCGTAAATCTCGGAAGGGATGCCGGGAAATCTCTCGAAGATCTGGTTGATTATGCTGTTCATGATTCAACTTATGGTTCGCTTGAACATTTTCTTTTCGGATATAAAGGAAAATCTGAAATAGAAATTACCGACAATGAAAACGGGGAAGTGCTGCTGCATGGCAAAAAAGTGAAATTTTTAAGGAAGGAAAGAAATCCGGAAAATATATCATGGGGAAAGGAAAATGTAAGGATTGTTATTGATACTACTGGAAAATTCAGCGATCCATCGGATGAAAGTTCATCAGGCGGCAGTTTAAGAGGTCATATTGCAGGCGGAGCAAGAAAAGTTATCCTTTCTGCACCATTCAAGTTCAAAGGAAAATCAAAAACTATGCCGGATGATTCGATAATGGTAGTTTACGGAATTAATCACCAGTCTTTTGATCCTTTGACACATCACATAATTTCAGCTGCATCATGTACAACAACGGCGCTTGCTCATATGATGAAACCTCTTTTAGATAATGATGAAACCAATACAATTTTAACAGCAAGTATGTCAACTATTCATTCAATGACAAATTCTCAGAGCGTGCTTGATGCTGTTCCTTCAAAAGGAACAACGGATCTAAGGAAAAACCGTGCGGCAGGAGCGAACATAATCCTTTCCACAACAGGTGCGGCCAAAGCTCTTGAATATATTCTTCCTTCAATGAAAAATATCGGATTTATGGCCGATTCTGTCAGAATACCCGTTCCCACAGTTTCTTTGATAAATCTGAATCTGACATTCCATTCTCCTCTTGACGGCAACGGATTTCCCAAAGTAAACAGGGAACTTATCAATAATATTTACAAAGATGCATCAGAAAACAGGCATCGTGATCTGCTTTATTATTCAGAAAGACAGAATGTATCAAGCGATTTAAAAGGATTAATGGCGGCTGTTGTGATAGAAAGCAATGATACTCACACTAGAACAGGATTTGTTGATATTCCTCCTTTGTCAAATGTTCCTGTAACGCATGCCAAAATATTCGGCTGGTATGACAACGAAATGGGAAGCTATGTCAACAGTCTCTGTAAATTAGCCGGATACATATCAAAAACCATCGCTTAGTTATAAGAAATAGTTAATAATTGAATAATAACAAATACCGGCGACTCCTGTGATGAGTCCTGATCTGATGAGGATCGGGTACACTTCGCGAAGTGCTGTCTTGAAAAAATCGGTGGTGACAATGAGGCACAGATGCATCGGGGAAAGCATGACTCCGAGGAATCCGCCTGTGAATCCAAGTAGAAGGAAATTCATATCAACAACTCCGCCCGGCATGAGAAATGTATAGATGACAGGGAAAGATATCGAAACAAATCCGACAGTTATCCCTGTGAGCAGTCCGCAGACAAGTGGAACTGTGAAAACAAATATCGCAGGGTTTGAATCTTTCAGTGCATTGTAAAGACCTTCAGCCACTCCGGAAGATTTAACTATCGAGTCGAAGAAGACCATTCCTATTACCAGAAAAACAATATAAAGAGTCTTTTTTCTGAAAATAAAGGGTTTTATGTGAACTGAAAGCTGTCTTTCCTTGATTATAAAGGCGGAAAGGGCAATGAGAACCGCCCACACAAGTTCAATTGAGAAAATGATGGAAAGTCCTACTGCAAGTATTATAGGCCATGCAATTATCAGAAGTTTTAAAGGGTTTTCTGTGGTGTAAAGTTCGAAAATATTTTTTTTCTTGTGCCTCAGTAGTATCGGGAGTCCTGCCGCCGCCATGATAAGTGTCATCAGTCCGGTAACTTTGAACATGTCGTAGGGCTTAACTTTCATGACAGTAATGATCCATGCCAGTCCCGGATAGAGCGGGAAAAAATACTCCCAGATGTGCCTGTACCAGTAGTTTACTGCCATTTTTTCCCTGTTTTCATAGCCGGGCAGCAGTTTGTCGACAAAAGGAGCTGAAATAAGCGAACCGCCAGGCATCGGAAGAAATCCTATAAATGCGGCACTTGCCGCAGCAGCAATACGGTTATCTTTGAATATTTTGAGAAATATCGCTGACATTCTGCCGAACATTTTACCTTTTTCCATAAGTTCGCCAAGAAGCATTACGGAAAGAATTATCAGAAAAAGGTCTCTTGATCTTGGATTTACAAATGTTTCCAGCCACTTATAAACTGTTTCTAAAATACCGATACCCGAAATAAGTGCCATTGCAAGAGCACCGGCTGGAAGAGCTATCTCAAGACGGATCTTTTTTGCAAGAAGAATTATCATCAGAAGTATAGGGACCGTTATCTGGATCCAGATCATTTTGAACTCAGAAGGGTGACAGTCGTGCCTTTTAATTCGTATTCTGTTCCGTCGGTTCTGTCGATCGCCTTACCGGATTTGTCAAAAACGATTTTGTTGCCGCTTACTCCGACCCAGCCATGCTGACGGGCTGGAACTCCGTAAACAAGTGCAAAGTCAGGCACATCTTTTGTAATCAGACTTCCTGCACCGACAAATGCGTATCTTCCGACTGTCACTCCGCAGACTATTGTAGCATTGGCACCGATCGAACATCCTTTTTTCATGAGTGTTTTTCTATATTCGTTTTTTCTTTCAATGAATGATCTCGGGTTTATAACATTTGTAAATACCATTGACGGTCCGAGAAAAACATCGTCTTCAACTTCAACACCTTCATATATCGAAATGTTGTTCTGAGCTTTGACACGGTTCCCGATCTTTACATTTGCACCGACAACACAATTCTGTCCGAAAATACAGTTCTTTCCGATAGTTGTGTTTTTTAAAATGTGTGTAAAACACCATATCTTTGTTCCTTCGCCGATAATTACATTTGCATCAATTATTGCAGTTTCATGAACAAAATAGTTCTTGTTTTCCATTATCTTCTCCAGCTTTTAAGGAACGGATGATATTCACCCCTGAGACCGACAGGGAATGCATTCCTGATATTGAAAGCGATCTCCACAGCCTGTCTGGAATCTTCGAGTCCGAAACCATTTCCGGAAAGGATCTGTTCATAGCTTCTTGTGTGAAGATCAGTAAATCCTTCACTGAATTCAAGTTCATTTCCGTCTATTGTGATGGAGCGGTAGGTTTTTTTCCCTTTTTCAGCAACTTTCTTCGGAAGCATTTTATCGCTGATGCTCAGGAACCAGCGCACTCTCGCTTTTTCAAACTGCATGAATCCTGCGGCAATATCTTTTTCCTGAACATTGACAATATTCTTTTTAACATATCCGAATATCCATTGAAGCATATCAAAAAAATGAATCCCTATGTTTGTGGCCATACCGCCTGATTTCGCCAGATCTCCTTTCCATGACACATCATACCATTTTCCGCGGCTGGTTATATAAGTCAGTTCAACATCGTAAACCTTGTCGGCAGGACCTTCTTCAATTTTTTTCTTCAATTCTGCGATAACAGGATGGAGTCTGAGTTGAAGGATGGTGTTTACATGATAACCGGTTTCATCCTCAATGACTTTTAAATTATCAACTGTCCACGGATTGAGCACAAGAGGTTTCTCGCAAATTGCATTAGCCATATTTCTGAGAGCCAGTCTTATGTGAGCATCGTGAAGATAATTAGGGGAAGTGATACTTACGAAATCTATTTTGTTCTCGCGCCTTCTGAGCTTGTCAAGATGTCTGTCAAATCTTTCAAACTCGACAAAAAACTCGGCATCCGGGAAATATGAATCCACAATGCCGATACTGTCATTGGGATCCATTATCGCAAGCAGATTGTTTCCTGTTTCCTTAATTGCCTTCATGTGTCTGGGAGCAATGTAACCTGCTGCACCGATAAGGGCGAAATTCTTCATCATAATCTCCCTGAAACAATTTTCCTGTCGAGAATGCCTTTAATATCATATATCACGGTATTGTTGTTAATGAAGTCAGAAAGGTCATATTTTTTGAACTCATTGTGGGCGACAGCAAGAATAAGTGCATCATAATTATTTTTTGAACAGTTCGGGAAATCTGAAAGTGTCACGCCGTATTCTTCAGCGACATCATGAGGATCTGCCATAGGATCGCAGACATCTACAACGCATCCGAATTCATGCAGTTCTTTTATTACATCGATAACTCTGGAATTCCTGATATCAGGGCAGTTTTCCTTGAATGTTATTCCGAGGATAAGGATTCTTGAATGTTTGATCTTTTTGCTTTTCTGGATCATAAGTTTGATCACTTTATTTGCAACATAGATCCCCATATTGTCATTGATCCTTCTTCCTGCAAGTATTACCTCAGGATTGTATCCGACAGCCTGAGCCTTGTGGGTGAGGTAGTAGGGGTCTACACCGATACAGTGTCCTCCGACAAGCCCCGGTTTGAAAGGAAGAAAGTTCCATTTGGTTCCTGCGGCTTCAAGTACATCAAGAGTGTCAATCCCCAGTCTTTCGAAAATAAGAGAAAGTTCATTTACAAATGCGATATTTATATCTCTCTGCGAGTTTTCAATTACTTTTGCGGCCTCTGCAACTTTAATACTGGATGCTTTGTGAGTTCCGGCAATAATTATCTTTTTATAAAGCTGATCTATTTCTTCGGCAATTTCGGGGGTTGATCCGCTTGTGACTTTTTTAATTGTTGTGACTGTGTGGACTTTATCGCCGGGATTAACTCTTTCAGGCGAAAATCCGCAGAAGAAGTCCTTGTTAAACTTAAGCCCAGATATTTTCTCAAGTATCGGCACACAGATCTCTTCTGTGCAACCGGGATAAACAGTTGATTCGTAAATGACGATATCGCCTTTTTTAAGGACCTTCGCAACAGTTTCCGTCCCTTTGATAACCGGTGTAAGATCCGGCTGTTTGTGTTCATTGATCGGTGTCGGCACAGTGACTAGAAAATACTGGCACGGTCTTATATCTTCAATATCGGAAGTATATTTCAGTTTTACTGCTTCTTTGAGCTGGTGCGGTTCTATTTCGAGAGTTTTCTCAATTCCGTTCTTAAGCTCTTCAAGCCGTTTCTTGTTAATATCAAATCCGACTGTGTCGCAGATTTTTCCAAATTCAACTGCAAGAGGAAGTCCGACATAGCCGAGACCGATTATACAGATTTTCTTCTCAGACATTAGATACTCCTTTTCGATGGTCCGTCATAAACTGCCGATTTCTGATCAATATTTCTCATCGGTTTCTGTGTTTTCTTCTCTTCATAATAATGTGCAAGCAGTCCGGGAACTCTCGATATCATGAAAATCCCGTTTGCAAGCTCAGCAGGTATCTCAAGGGCAAGAAGTACGGCTCCTATCATGCCGTCGACATTTACCGGAAGCTTTATTCCTTTCGCTGTGAATATCTTCTCTTCGATTATTTTTGCAAGTTTTATATAGAACAGTTTATTTTCCGGCAGATTTTTCATGCAAAGTTCAGTGAGCTTGATACTTCTGGGGTCTTCGGTATGAACTCTGTGCCCGAAACCGGGGAATTTGAATTTCTGTTCAAATTTCATTTTAACGAACTCTTCGATCTTACTCTCATCAAGTGTATTGCCTGTGAATTCGGCCGCTTTTAAATAAAGTTTCATCGAATCTTCAATGGCTCCGCCGTGGAAACTGTTTATTGCAAGAAGCCCTGAAGCCACAGCCGCATTCAACGGTGCTCCTGTCGAAGTGGAATTCAAAGTGGCAAGTGCGCTCGGAGGTGTCACACCATGATCGACGGAAGATGTGAGAACCGCCTGAAAAACCCTGCCTTCTTCCGGAGTTGGAAGCTCTCCTTTTATTATGAGATAGACAACTTCAGCGTAAGAAAGCTTTTCCATAATTTCTTCGACAGCATAGCCTCTGATCAGAATCTCATTCGGCTTGATAGATGTGATCTTAGTATTCCATTCACTCATTTGAAACTCCTTCCTTAAATTTAAAAAACATTATTAATGCCGCTCCGCAGTAACATGCCAGAGCACAGTAAAAAACTGCCGTAAACCCGTAATTTATACTTATTATCGTTGAAAGCACTGATGCTATGACAGAGAAAAATCCGTTGATTCCCCACAAAAAAGGAAGTTCGGCGTTACTGGCTCTCCTCGCTCCGGCAGGAAAGGCGCAACCCATTAAAAATGAAACTGGAGCAAGCAGCGCAAGAGTTATTATCACTCGAACAGTAAAAGATGAACTGAGAGTTGATGAAAGTACCGGGGTGAGAAATATAGACATGAGAAGCAGAAGAACTGTCAAAAGTGCGAGGTTTATCCTTCTTTCGAAATTAAGGACATCGGTCGAAAGGCTTCCGAGTCCTGAAAAGAGCAGAATCGAAAAGAGTGCAATAGAAAGACTGTATGACGGATGCCCGAGATAAAGGACAAGTTTCTGTGTCAGAACTATCTCAATGAACATATACCCCATTCCGATAAGAGAAAAGTAAATAAGATTGTAGGGTTTAAGATAAGTTTTATCTCTCTTTTTCAGATAATAAAGAGGTTGTACAATAAAAATAAGTCCAAGAAAGAAAAGGATAACAAGGATCGCAAAAAGTATTGTCTGTCCTGAAAATATGTTGAGAGGCAGAACTCCGGCATTGATCCCCGCAAAAAGAGTGTTAAGTTTGCGAAGCTCAAAAAAGAACGGCTTATCATCTGTCGGAGTTGAAATGATGTACGGATACTGTTCTATCATTTCTTTCGAAGTCATGTCGTCGGCATAAAGAAACTTCTCAAAGATATTGTTCTCTCTGTTGTTTTTGAACGGAACGACAAGACCGGCGAATCCGTTATTCTGAATAAATTCAGTCCCTTTTGCAACTTCTTCAGGAGTGAAGACACCGTTTTTTACAACTGCGACAGTATAGACATCAGAAACAATAAAAAGCACTCTGTTTACCGGATTTATTCCCATTCTGGTCAAGGAATCACGGATTATATTTATCAGTCTCAGTGAAAATCTCGGCAATCCGTTCTCATCGGGAGCAAACCAGCTTGTCATGGTAAAAAAGCCGTTTTTGTTAAGTCTGCTGTAATAGGACTGAAAAGCTTCCGTAGAATAGAGATTGTTTTCCGAAAGAGCGAAAGCACCTGCCTGAGTCGATGAAAAAGTGTCAACTCCCGAAAGCTGGATCACATCATATTTCTTGTCAGAACTTTCAATGAAATGCCTTCCTTCATCAACAAAAACTGAAATTCCTTTAATGTTTCCTGAATATATTCCGCCGCTGTAATCTTTAAATTCTTTTCTGATAGATCGCACAATCACAGGATTAATTTCAACACCGCTGATGTCCGGGACATTGTGATATTTTGCCGCAAGAAGATCCATTCCGCCGCCTGATCCGATATGAAGTGTCGAATTGAAGTTTCTTCCGAGATTGAAAACAAGGGTTGTCGGCATGTAATTAAAGAAAGAAAGGTCTTGCGGATATTTTATTATTGATGTATAAGCCCATGAATCTATTACTATTCCAGTTCTTTCAGGGAATATTTTGTTTTCTTCAAAGAATTTTTTACTTATTCCCCACATTCCGATCGATTTGTAGATGGATCTGTCAACATCCTTGATCATATCTATCTTTGAAAGCGAGCTCCAGTCGGTGAATACGACATCGCTTTTTCTGTCTTTGACAAGACCGAGAATTTTATCTTCAGGCGGTTCCATCGGGAAGAACGAGGGGATGAACAGAAGAGGAGTAATAATTGCAATGGCAAGTGCTGCGCAGATGCTCTGTTTGCGGTTTTCAGCAGCAATAAGCGCCGCAACTGCGATAAGTGCAGTATTTATGGGTATTCCGGTCTGTCCGTTGAAATGATTGAATATGAAAATAAAAAGAAGTGCACCGACGGCACTTCCGATCATGTTCACGCTGTAATATACACCGATTGATGCTTTTTTCTGCTGAAGAAGCCAGCCGATAGTAAGTCCGAAAAGAAAAAACGGTATGAAAAGAAGGATTATTAAGGATATCAGTGAAAGAAGTCCTTCATTCTGAGATATGAGATTAAGAGGAGTGAACCTTATCCTTGTCATGAAAATGTAGCAGGTAAGTGTAATTATTGATGAAACTGTCATCAGTTCAGAAAATTTAAATTTTTTTGAGTTCCCAGAGAAAAGTGAAAGAAAAACACCGGAAACGCTGAAACCGAGCATTGCTGTACTGATGATCATAAACCCGAAATGATACCAGAGCACAACGCTGAAAAATTTGGTGAATGATATCTGCATGGATAAAAGTGCAACAGAAAACAGGAAAAGTGCAGTCAATTCCTTTAGTTGAGCAAGTTTAATATTTTTCAAGAATTATTCCGCCTCTATTATAAGGTATCCAATAACGCGTGATATTAGCACACCGTAAAATTTTATCAAAAAAAAAGAGCATTAATACACTCGGCAACCGGACACTGAAAAAAAATAAGTTTGCAATGAAAACATAACTCGATAAAATCTTAGTTTATAAAATTTTTTGTTTTGATATAATGCTCAATATTTTAAGTATTAATGATGCCTACAAGGATATTTGAATGGGACTCCCTACAGTTGAAGAGGGTGTTGTTACTAGGCAGGTCTGCTATGACTAATATAGAAGTTGCAAACTGTGAAACTTATTATGTGTATAAACTTAGAATTCCCAGTGGTTGCAGTTATAGGTATTGCACAACCAATTAACACAATTTTTCTATCTGAAAATCTAAATATTTGAGTTTTATCATCTTCGAAGTATTCTAATTCTGCGTTTTTTTCTTTTGAAATATTGGTTTTACGGAGAATTCAGATGAAAGTGAGTCAGATTTTCTTTCAGACATTGAAGGAAGTTCCTAAAGAAGCAGTGATCGAGAGTCACAGACTTCTTTACAGAGCCGGAATGATCCAGAAACTTGCAAGCGGAATATACAACTATCTGCCTCTGGCTCTCAGGAGCATAAGAAAACTTGAGAACATAATAAGAGAAGAGCTCAACAAAAGAGGCTGTCAGGAAGTATTGATGCCATCGGTACAGCCTTCTGAACTGTGGATAGAAAGCGGCAGATGGAATTATTACGGACCGGAGCTTCTGCGCATAAAGGATAGAAAAGGGGGCGATTTCTGCCTCGGACCTACTCACGAAGAAGTAATAACTGATATGGTGCGTAAAAACCTCAGAAGTTATAAGCAGCTGCCGTATAATCTGTATCAGTTTCAGGGCAAGTTCAGAGATGAGATCAGACCCAGATTCGGACTCATGAGAGGCCGCGAATTCATAATGAAGGATGGCTATTCATTTGATATCAATGAAGAAAAGGCCAAAGAATCATACAAGAAAATGTATGAAGCCTACAATGCTATTTTTACCAGATGCGGACTGAAATTTAAGCCTGTCGATGCCGCAACCGGTGCTATCGGCGGAGATATGAGCCATGAGTTTCAGGTACTTGCCGATGCCGGTGAAGATTTGATTCTTTCATGCAATAAATGCGGATATGCCGCTAATCTTGAAAAGGCAAGAACTAAGATTGAAAAAGTTAATGAAAACAAAGATGTGGCAGACCTGAAAGAAGTTCACACTCCTTCAATGAAAGCTGTGGAAGATGTTGCAAGTTTCATGAATAAAGTGCCTTCAGATTTTATAAAATCGATGATATTCCTTGTTGACGGAGAGCCTGTTCTTGTTATGGTTCCGGGCGACAGGGAAGTCAACGAAGCCAAAATACAGGCGTTTTTCAAAGCCGACAGCGTCACACTTGCATCTGATGCGGTTATAGAAGAGGTTACAGGCGCAGTTACCGGTTTTGCCGGTCCTGTCGGATTGAAGAAAAAGATAAAAACGGCGCTTGACAACAATCTGGCGGGTAGAATTAATATGACAGCCGGTGCAAATAAGACTGACTATCATTTGGAAAACATAAATGAAGGTCGTGATTTTACCGCTGATGTGAAAGGCGATTTTGTCGTTGTCAGAGCTGGTGAAAAATGTCCTGAATGTGACGGAATTCTTGAGGAATGCCGAGGCATTGAAGTCGGGCAGGTGTTTTATCTGGGTACAAAATACAGTCAGAAAATGAATTGTTCGTTTGTAGATGAAGCAGGAAAGTCTACAGTTGCAGTTATGGGATGTTACGGAATAGGCGTAGGTCGTACAGTTCAGGCGGCAATAGAGCAGAATCATGATGAACACGGAATAATCTGGCCGATGGCGCTTGCTCCTTATGAAGCTGTTGTTCTTCCTCTCCAGATGAACAAAGAATCTGTTGTCAAGGCTTCTTTCGACATGTATGAAAAACTTCTCCTAGCCGGAATAGAGACTGTAATAGATGACAGGGATGAAAGAGCCGGTTTCAAGTTCAATGATGCCGATCTCATAGGTTATCCGGTTCAGATTGCTTTCGGTCAGAAATCACTTGAGAACGAGGTTGCTGAGGTCAAGATCAGGAAAACTGGTGAAAAAACAGAAGCCAAGCTTGATGAAGTGGTTGAATTTGTTAAGAAATTTAAAAATTCAGAACTAAATATCGGTTAGATGCAAATATTGAAGAAGCTATTTTTCATACTGATCTTTTCTGCGATTTCATTTTCTGTTTTTGCTGCTGAAAAGGTTGATTTCGTGTCTGAGATTCCGCTTAACAACGGTAAAACTATACCATTCAGGAATTATGCGGTTTTCGCACCGGTTTCGTTTTCACTTTATGCTGTCGGATTGTTTGTTGAGGGGTCGGAAACTGACAATATGAAGCTTAAAGATGCGGACAAACCTATGGCGATCCAGCTTGTCTCTTTATACAGAAAATTGAAAATGAAAACCCTTATGGATGAACTGAGAAGAGGTTTCCGTTACGGGATGGATCACGACAAGGAATACATTAAAACCATTCAGTCGAGAATAGATAAATTTGTCAGACTTCTTGAAAATTCAGGACAGCAGCCTGGGAAATATCATAGAATAACATTTCTGTATGTTCCTGGTGAAGGTACACACATTGGATTTAACGACACTTTTCTCGGTACAATACCCGGACATGATTTTAAAAGAGCGTTATTCGGCATCTGGCTTAATAATAACTGTGCCAATGATGAATTGCGTGACAGGATGATCAAGATTAGAAAGCAATAGTTGAGGAGGGCACATTGAACAGCAATAATATTCCTATCCTTTCAACACATACGGTCTCAAATTATATCCACAGCGTTCTTTCAGTTCCCGATATTTCAAGAGAAGAGGAAATAGAACTTTTTAAGAAATTCAGGGAAGACGGAGATAAAGAAGCGGCACAGAAACTTGTAATCAGCAATTTGAAGCTGGTTGTCAATCTTGCCTATAAATTCAGGAGATTCAGGGATGTGACCGACCTTATTCAGGAGGGGAATCTCGGACTTCTTACTGCATTGCAGAAATTTGATGTCGAAAAGGGAGTAAGATTCGCTACTTATGCAACATGGTGGGTCAAAGCGAAGATACAGGAATTCATTATCAGCCAGATGAGCATTGTCCGTTTCGGTAAGAGCCGCGATGAAAGAAAACTGTTCTTCAATATGATGGCAACGATAAAAGATATTCAGAACTATGATAACGACGGCGAGATCACAAGAGAAGAACTCGTGCAGGAAGTTGCCAGAAGGCTTGATGTAACTCCTGAAAAGGTCATTGAGGCTCTGCAAGTGGTTTCTTCATACAATGATATTTCGATAGACCAGACTTATGAAGATGGTGATATGAAACTTATTGAGTTGAAGGACAAGACCGATTATGACCATTCAATTGATGAAGAAGCAATGAACCGGAAATTGCAAAATGCTCTGACTACGCTGAATGAAAGAGAAAAATTCATAATCTGGAACAGATATCTCGCCGACGAAACTCTTACTCTTGAAGAGATTGGTCAGAAATATGAAATTTCGAAGGAAAGAGTGCGCCAGATCGAAGCCAGAGCTCTTGAGAAGATCAAGCTTTTCACCAATGATAACCATTTGAATAATGAAAACTTTTCCTGAAAAGAGTCATTCTGTATTCATAATTCGGTCTTTAGTAAATATCCAAATCTTTGAAAATATAATTCTTTTGATATAATCTCCTGTAATTTAATTTTTTGTTGAGGATACAATGAAAGAAATAATCGAAAAAAGAGCAGTGCAGATTGTGAAAGAACTCGGGTTGTGCAGTTGCAAAGTGTCTGATATAATTGAGAATACTGATGCCGTTTATGTTGCGCCCGATATTACTCTTGATACAATGAAAAACGCAGTCGACCATACTGTGCTTTCCTTCAATGCAACAGAATCAGATGTGCTCAGGATTTGTGATGAAGCATTCAAATACAGTTTTAAAGCTATATGCATAAATCCTGTCTGGGTCAAGACGGCATTTGAGCACAGATCAAAGAACAAAGGGAAATATCTTATTGCCACAGTTGTAGATTTTCCGCTCGGAGCTTCTACAATGCAGGCAAGAGTTGCTGAAACAAAACAGGCTCTTAACGATGGTGCGGATGAGATCGACCTCGTGATAAGTATCGGAATGCTGAAAAGCGGAAGATTGAGGGATACTTATGAAATGGTTAAGACGGTTGCATTATGCGGCGGCTATCTGAAAGTTATACTTGAAACATCAGAGCTGACGCTTGAAGAAAAGATCGACGGTGCAATAATTTCAGTGCTTGCCGGTGCTGATATGCTGAAAACTTCTACAGGGGTTAACGGCAAAGCAGCTATTGAAGATGTTAAGCTTTTAAGAATGATCGCCGGATCGAAGCTAGGTGTGAAAGCCGCAGGCGGTATAAGAGATAAAAAGACGCTCATTGAAATGATGACTGCCGGTGCCGACAGAATAGGTTGCAGCAGTTCGGTCAATATTGTGAGTAACTGGTGATGAAAAACAGAACTCTTATTCTTCTTGCGGGTGTTTTTCTTGCGGTTTCATGTACCGTTACGCACAAAACAGCCGGGAATTCTGCAAATATAAACTTCAAAGATTTTTTTCCTCTCGAAAACGGCTGCAGCTGGATATATCTGGTCGGAAAAGAAAAAACACAGTATCATGTGAAAATTCTTGCTGCGGATTCAGAAAGCGGAATGATCGTCTGGGGAAACAAGACCTTCTCATATGTTCACAAAAATGACGGAGTCTATAACGCAACAGAGAACTATTACATAATGAAGAGCGGAGACAGCAAATGGGATATTAATAAAGGAACTGCTGAATATGTTGAGTTGAAAGATGAAATAACAGTAAAAGCAGGATCTTACAAGGCAATTGCTGTAAAAGAGACATATCCTGAAAAGAAGTTTTACACGGTTTCTTACTATGGTTACAAGACTGGATTGATAAAATTTGAAGTTTTTACACTCGATGGGGAACATGGCACACTTATTGAAAAAATGGAACTGGGTAATTATATCTGTTCTGATTCTGATTAATTTTCAGGGATGTATCAGAACCGATGATAAGTCAGTTATAGAAGGTTTTTTTGAAGCGAGAAAGTCCGGAGATGTTGCCGGAGCATACGAAATGCTTTCAAAATCCAGCAGAAATTCATTTTCAAAGGAGCAATTTGAAAACTATTGCTTCGTTTTTAGAGTCATAGAGTACAAAAGCGGATCAATTGAGAACGGGTATTTCGTTGTGAATTACAATTATTACGACAAAAAGTTCAATAAAGTTACAAAAGAGCTCTATACTTATTATATCAATCAGAATGTTGAGACAATAAAGATAGAAGACGGAAAAATAGTATTTCCCCATACCGGATTTGTGCTTATCCGTCAATTCATTGAAGA
This sequence comes from bacterium, assembly GCA_035354435.1. GTDB lineage: Bacteria > UBP6 > UBA1177 > UBA1177 > UBA1177 > JAKLDO01. The sequence goes on along the minus strand of DAOQAY010000033.1, from coordinate 1,617 downwards.
GAAGAAAATAGATGAAGTGGGAAAAATGATTGACCGGATGCTTGCAATAGATAATAAAAATCCTGATGTAGTTAAATCAGCAACATTAATGGGTTTTAATGTGGAAAATGAGAAATGAAAGTATCGCTGGCTGCCTTTTTGACAGCTGCTCTCATCATTTTTTCTAATATCTGTCTTGAAGCAAAGCTTCTTTTTGATGACAAAGTTCCGCAGGACTTGAGAAATGAAGTCTCAAAACTTTATGATGAATCTAAGCTCACGAACAACTTCCTTATCGAAATGCAGTCAGAAAAAACACTGCTGATAGTTTTTGAGAACGGCTTTGTCAAGGAACTACCTGTTGATCAGATAACTGCGGCAGATATTTTAAATGTCATGATCGACATGATAGATACTGTTATAATTTTGAAAAAAGCCAAAGCGACAGCTAAAGATACAAAGACAGAATTATCAAAAGTTAAGGTTTTTGAGTCTGAGAAGGTTGATAACAAGGAGCAGACATTCATAAAAGGAGGCCTTACTGTTGCGAAAAATGTTCAGTTCTTTCCATGGGTTGATTCTTCAAAAAGGTTCGGGCTTTCTTTTTATGCATCATCTGAAGAAAATTGGGCCGGAGGGATAAATCTTAATGCCGGACTGGCTTTTTTAAAGATAGGTCTCGATTTTAAAAAAGGTGCCGATATTGAATTCAAGAATGATATGAAAGTTCCCTGGGAAGGATACGGTGTATTTATTTCATTCGATCTTTTTACTGCTTATGATTTTTTTCTGACCGCCGGATTTGAAGTTGTTCTTTACAGCACAAAAGGAAGGCTTTTTGAAAGGGAGTTCTTTGTTTTCAAGACTTCTTATAAGATCAACTGGTTTGAAGCTTCCGTCGGAATAAATGTCTCCCCGAGTATTATAGAACTCGGTTTGTTCGGTACAAAATATTCGATGGAGAGATACCATTTTCTGTTTTTACTGGGATTTATGTTCTAGATCATTTTATCAGATAATCTTTGACTATCGCCATATGCTGCATATTGGAAGCAGCCGAATCACCAACTAGAGCGGGTGAGAAATATTCATTAAGAACAGACTGGGTAAAAGTTCTTGTGTCAAAAACAAGACCGTTAGTGTATGTTTTTGTTGAAGAATTGATATTGGAATTGTAAACTACCGGAATTTGAAATCCGTGCATATTGTAATCGCCCAGAACATAGTCATAATGTTTGCTTCTTCCTGCATTAGTATCTTCATTGCTGTTGTCATCGACAGGATGAGGTCCTGAAACATAGAAAATGTTGCTTCCGTTATATTGTCCGAAGCCACTATTGGAAACAGAAGTCGTTCCGTTGAAATCACCTCCGACAACATAATAATATTCTCCCGGATGGGCAGTTCTGAAGTTATAAACTTCTTTTGTAATTACTTGAGCTGCCGTGACTTGATCTGCTGCAGGATCAGTGTGAAGATGAACGCTTATTGCAAAAATATCAATCGACCCTGGAATATCAATTACAGCCCACATTAATTCACGGTTTGACAATGTGGGATCATCCCAATAACCGCTTGAAGTTATTGGCCATTTGCTTACAATGCCGTTCGGGATCTGAAAACTGAAACTGTCAACAG
>DAOQAY010000032.1:0-25500 GCA_035354435.1 bacterium | reverse complement strand
ATGATGCCGAGCTCTGTCTTTGCAAAAGCGACGACAGCCGACCTTCCCGGATGAAGTATCACATCGCCAAGCATGGAACCGCCCTTTATCCTGTCGAACCTGAGCTGGGGAGTCCTGAGTTCCTTTGATATTGAAAGAACAATGCTCTTCAGAAGATCAAATGCCGCATTTTCACCTGTCGCAATGAAACCTATCCTTTTTTTCTCGCCGTCGGCCGTGAATATCCTGCTGAACTCAAAAAGGCTGAAATCTTTGAAGTTCTTAAGATTCTCGAACACATTTTTTATCATTGCCGGAGCAAGTGAATATCTGAGATATGGAGTTTCCTTTTCTGCAACGGTCTCAATAAGCTTCTCTTTGTTGAAAGGCACTTTCTCAAGTTCATCAGGACCGCAGAAAGAGTAGTTTATCACTTCGCTTGCACCGAAACAGTTCACAAAAATGTTCCTGACCGCATTTCCTTTTTCAAGATCAATGTTGACAGGAGCTCTATCCATATTGAAAAGAGGACTTACCGGCTCAATGTTGTTGAATCCGTAAAGTCTGCCTATCTCCTCGATTATATCTTCTGCTCTTGAAACATCCTTGCTTCTTCTGTGTACCGGAATTTCAACAACGATCGTGCCTGTTTTCATTTCAAGGTTGAAATCAAGGAATCCAAGCATTGAAACCATTTCAGAATCAGGCAGTTTTTCTTCAGTAATCCCCAGAAATGAACGGATCTTTGCGGTTGTAAGAGTGATATGTCCTTTGAAACCGTAGTTTTTGCTGTTATCGGCAACTGCAAGCTCAGACAGGATAACGGCACCGGGAATAAGTTCTTTTGTAAGTTCGACAAATCTCTGCATTGCAAGATAGCAGTTCTCGACCCAGAGTGCTTTTTCAAATCTGCTTGAAGAATCTGTACGGAGATCAAGTCTGTTTGCAGTTTTTCTTATGCTCGAAGGATGGAAAAGTGCCGCTTCAATGAAAATTTCAGTCGTATCGTTCTTGACTTCGCTGTTCAGCCCGCCCATGACACCGGCAATCGCAAGACCTCTGACTGTATCGGCAATAACTGCATCTTCAGCTTTAAGAATTCGTTCAATACCATCAAGAGTTACAAATTTTTCGCCATTGACCGCATCTCTGATCACGATCTTGTTTCCTGCTATATCTCTTCTGTCAAAAGTGTGCAGAGGATGACCAGTCTCATACATTACAAAATTTGCTATATCGACGATGTTGTTTATTGACCGCAGACCTATATTTTCGAGCCTTCTTTTAAGCCACAACGGCGATGGAGCAACTTTCAAGTTACCCATCTTGAGACCCAGATAGTGCAGGCATCTTGTTGTATTTATTTCGATTTCAAATTCTTCTTCGACACGGTCAGCAGTAATACCTGTATATTTAAGTTCATTTTTCCAAGGTCTTTTAAAAAGTGCCCGAAGCTCTCTTGCGATACCGAAATGACCCCAGAGATCAGGTCTATGGTTTATTGTTTTGTTCTCGATCTCGATCACGAAATCCTTTTCGCCAAAGATCGTTGAAATCGGTTTTCCTGCAACAAGAGAATCATCAAGAACAATAATTCCGTCGTGATTGGTTCCAAGCCCCAGTTCATCTTCAGCACATATCATACCGCAGCTTTCAACACCCCTGATCTTCGCCGGTTTGATCTCAAAATTACCCGGCAGTACTGTGCCAAGCGGTGCAAAAGCGACAGTCTGACCTTCTGCAATGTTCGGCGCCCCGCAAACAACAGTCTGTCTGCCTGATCCGTCAAAAACAGTCGCCAGATGAAGCCTGTCCGAATCAGGATGAGGAATAACTTTCTCGACTTTTGCAATGATAACCTTGTCAAAATGAGCTCCGACCCAGTGTGCCGCCTCGACTTCAGCAGATCTCATTGTAAGCTGTCTGGATATTTCTTCTGCCGCAATGTCGTCAAGTTCAATATAATCTTTAAGCCAGTTGAGAGATAATTTCATTTTCAGTCTCCAAGTTAAAACTGTTTCATAAAACGGAGATCACCACCGTGGAAATGCCGGATGTCATCAATACTGTACTTCATCATGACAAGGCGCTCAATTCCGCCGCCAAATGCAAATCCTTGATATTCTTCAGGATCTATTCCGCCATTTTTCAGCACATTCGGGTGTATCATTCCGCAGCCAAGATATTCCACCCAGCCTGACTGCTTGCAGACACTGCACCCTTTTCCGCCACATATCTGACATTTAAAATCAAGCTCGAACCCCGGCTCAACGAACGGAAAAAAAGAAGGTCTGAGCCTTATTTCAACTGGATGCCCGAAGATATTGGAAACTATTTTTTTCAATGTATAGATCAGGTTTGCAACAGATATGCCCTTATCAACAACCATCCCCTCTATCTGGTGGAACGAGTGCTCGTGACTTGCATCAACTGCCTCATTTCTATAAACTTTTCCGGGAGATACAAATTTAAACGGAGGTTTTCTGCTCTGCATTCCTCTTATCTGGACAGTCGATGTCTGTGTCCTCAGGAGCATCCCGTTCTTCAACCAGAAAGTATCCTGCGCATCTCTTGCAGGATGATCATCAGGAATGTTCAGAGCGTTGAAATTATAATATTCGGTTTCCATTTCCGGACCGTCAATGATCTCAAAACCCATCGAAATAAAAAGCTCTTCAAGCTCGTGCCGCACCATGGAAATAGGATGAACAGAACCCTGAACAGGCTCGCCTGGCCATGTAATATCGCTCCATTGGCTTTCTATCTTTTTGCGAATTTCCTTTTCTTCGAATTCCACCTGTTTTTCATTTATGGTCTTTTCCATATCTGACTTTATCTGGTTAATTAACTGCCCGACTTCCTTTTTCATTTCATTTGAAAGGTCCTTCAGATCTTTCATTATGGAAGTAACCATTCCCTTCTTGCCGAGAAATGCAACTCTCAATGTTTCAAGAGCTTCTTTTTCATTAACTGAATTGATCTGCTCTAAAAAGTTCTTCCTCAAATTTTCCAGCTGATTTTTCATGAACCGACCCCTGAATCTATGACTGTAAAAACAAAAACTCTGCAACAATAGGAAAATACTAATAAACTCAGTTTTTTCAAGAAAAAAGAGGTCTTAATAAAGTTTGAACTATCCGGAAAATGTGATAATATCAGATAATTTTCTTATGGAGAAAAAAATGAAGAAAAAAATAGCTTTTGTCGGAGCGACAGATTCTGAACTCAGATTTATCAAATTCTTTTCACTCCTACCCGATTTTGAGATAGCTCTTATTTCAGAAGAAAAGAAAAATGCCTCCGGAATAAAGTTCGCAGAAGAAAAGCAGTATAGAACTTCTTCATCATTTATTGAAGTCATAAAAATTCAGGATATTGATGTTATTGCAGTTCTGACTCCAAATCCGGAGATATTTTCTCAAATATACAATACTGCAAAACCTCATCAGACAGTTCTTGACCGGAAACATTTCATATTTTTCTATGAAACCATGGCATCTCTTATCTCTACAAAATATCTGGTGATAGAAGAAAATTTCAATCAGAACACTAAAGAAATAAAAAAGGCGATAAGTGATTTCAGTCTCATCACAAAAAACATTGATATTCTTGCCATCAACGCATCTATTGAAGCTGCAAGAGCCGGTGAATCAGGTAAAGGATTCGCTGTTGTAGCATCAAATATCAAAAATCTTGTAAAAAGCAGCAGGGATATGCTCACACATATAAAGTCTGTTCTTGATAAATTTACAATTCTTAACTCTCAATTGATGGAAATAAGAGAATCTCTGATAGAAAAAAAGGACGAAAACAATCAGTAAGATCTACTTATCATCTTCAAAAAGCGATTTTCTATATAGCTGGTCAGGAAAAACTATTCCAAGAGTTATTGATGCTTTACGATCGCCGACACTTTTGCTCATATCTGTAAAAAAATCTTTTGCATAACCTTTTACCGTCTCATTCAACTCTTCTTCTGTACTGTCACCTTCATACAATCTGAACTGTTCATCTCTTATTTTATCGAGCATCACATTGTAATCATATTTTATCATTTCTATGTCATCAGGATCCATCCCTTTTTCCACAAGAGCTTTGTGAAGAAACTCAGTCCATGACTTCTTAACTTCATTTGCGTAGTCCATCAAGAACTTGTTCCTTTCCTTTTTATATTCTTCAAGAGCTTTCGAACCGCCCTGTTTTCTTAAAGTTCCGAGTTCAGATCTCATTTTGTTCAGTTTATCCTGCAATAAAGAAATGTTGGTATTATCATTCCTGTTTTCTGCGACAGATCTTGAACCAGTCAGCCTTTTCAATTCTGCAACATCAAGCTTCAATTCTTCGATCTCCTTGGCCGCAGCAATCAACTTCTTTTCTGAAATTTCTTTACTCTTATAATTTATTAATGACATGACCAGAGATACTGCAGAACAAATTATCAGAACCATTATTATAATACTGCCGGTTTTTGACATATTAATCATATTTACACACCTCTCCAGACAAAAATCTTTCCTGCCACCATTTGATCTGATTCTGAGAAAATCCATTTTTCAACAGATCTTCTTTATCCTTTTTATTATAGATTGAGTTATAAATATCACCAAGCAAAAACTGTTTTTCAATTCCGGCACGCTTTTCATGAGCTGTCACAGAAAAGAACTGCTCACGGTTTTTCTCATTTGTGTACGGAAAACAAAACCCGCCGAATAATCTCAGAAAATCACTTTGAGAAATAGTGTTCTCAACATTTTTGAAATTAAAGGAAAAAGAGGCATTCTTTGAAAAACCTTTATCAACCGATCTATTCAACTCTTTATTTGAAAGCATTATAACAGGAACATTCTTGAATCTGTCCTTTATTCTGATCAGAACAAAAAAAACTCCTTTTTGAAAAGTTCCAGATAGATAGGAATATCCTGTATCAGACTGAATTTTTATCTGTCCTTTGCTTATTCCGTTTATAAATATCTCTCCGTTACTCACGCCGTAAAGGACTGACTCAAAACTTGTCGGGGTCTGAACATCCAGATATAAATATCCGTACTCCTCATCCTTTGAAAGACTTTTCAGCACTTTCAAATTGAGATTTCTGTTTAATGTCCGTTTTTCAACTTTGGGAAGATTATATAATTCTATAAAAATATCCTTGAAATGATCATTTTTTTCAAGTTGATACCATTTTCTGTATTCATTGATGTCATTATAAAAAACGCTGAAATACTTTTCCAGACCATCTTGTGAGAAAAGCCCGGTCCATATAAAAAAGAAGGGGAGCAAAGCCCCCCTTATAAATCCTGATCTCATAAAAACCTTATTTCAATTCTTCAAGAAGCAGCCTCGATTTAAGATAAATCTCATCAGTAGGAAGAAGACTCTTCATAAGCATTTCAAGTATTCTGACTGATTTTGCCTTATTAGACTCTTTCGAACCGAATGCCTCCCAGTACATAGCCTGTGCTTTTGTACTGATAGACTTAAGACCTTCTTTTGCAGATTTGCTGCCGGAATCAAGGAAAAGTGCATCTACGAAATCCTGTCTTGCAAGTGATATATCACCCTTATCAAGTTTATCAAGACCGCTCTTTGTATATGCATCAGCCATCAAAGCTTCAATCTTCTTTGTTACACCTGTAATCTGAACTTCTCTTGCAGACACTTCATCATATTCTTTCTTAAAACGCTCCTGAACCATTTTCAATTCAGCATCGTTTATCTTAGCGAGAGTTTCGTCATATTTCTTCGCAACCTGATCTTTTTTACCTTTTGCAGCTTCTTTATCTTTATCCGCAAGAGCACCTTTCTGTGAATCTGCCTTTTCCGCTTCAGCTCTTATCTTCTCAATCTGAACATCAAATCCCTGTTTTTTCTTGTCCCACATACCTTTTTCTTTTTCAAGAACAAGCTGTCTCTTTTCCTTTCTCTTATCTTTTTCGGTAAGAAGCTTATCTCTCTTTGCCATCATTTCCTTTTTCTGAGCATCTCTTTCACTTTTCTCTTTAAGCTCCATGTTATCATATTTGTCCTGAATGGCTTTCTTTGTGTCCTCATACCACTGCTGTTTTGTTTCGGCAGTCTTCTGCCACACAGCTTCCTTTTTCTTGGAATCTGCATGTTGTTTACCTTTCATCTCTTCAAGCTGTCTCGACCAGACATTATTTACATTCTCGATCTCGCCTGTTATAGCATCAATCTGTTTGTTATTAGAATCCAGTCTTCCTCTTGATCCAGCTGTTTTTCTATCAAATGCTGCCTGTCTCATTTCTTTTTCTTTTGCCCAGGTTGCCTGCTGTTTAGCTCTTTCTGCTTTTCTGGCTTCTATTTTTTTATCTCTTTCCTTCTGAGCCACTAATATCTGCTGATCAATACCGGCTTTGAATTTTTTCTTGTCAGCAAGGAAAATCTTGAAAGTTTTTTCGTATTCAGCTTTTTCACCTTTCTTTTTAGCAGTAAATGTTTTGTTCTCATTCTGAAGTCTCTGGTTCTCTGTACCAAGCTTTGTATCAAGTTCAGAAAGGAGTTTTTCATACTTTTCGTCAATAGCAGTTATCTCTTTCTGTACAAAATTATCATGGGACTTTTCATGAGCTGCGAGATCTTTGGAAATTTTAGCAAGATCAGCTTTCATCTTTGTGAGTTCTTTATTTCTTTCACCGGCAAGTTTTGCAATTTCACCGGCGAGAGTCTTTTTAAATCCACCTTCAGCAAGAGCTTTCTGTTTTCCAAGTACAGCATTTTCCTTTTTCAATTCATCTGTTTTTGCTCCTTTTTCTTTTTGAAGCGCAGCAATATCAGCTTTCATCTTATTTCTTACTTCAGTAAATTTCTTCGCAATAACATCCTGCTCAGCTTTTACTTGTGCATCAACACCTTTTGTATTTGCTATTGCTTGCGTTTTCTTAGCTGTAAGATCTGCAATAACAGTTTTATTAGCCTGAGTCAGAGCAGCTATTTTTGCATTTTTCTCTTTCTGAAGATCTTCCTTCTGTTTATTAATGTCAGCAATCTCTTTTTCAAAAGGAGCTTTTATTTCTTTCAATTTTGCCGGATCGACAACATTGACCTTCTTCTCCCATGTTTTAACAGAAACAAGAACCGCTGAAAGTTGTTTCTGAAGTTCTGCTATATTCCCTTTTATTGAAGCTTTTTCTTTTTCAGCAAGAGCTTTGTACTTTGCATTAATATTGGTTTTTTCAGCGTTGATATTTTTCAGTTCAGCTGCTTTTTCAGCAGCAACACTAGCTTTTCTTGCCTTAATGCTTGCGCTTATAGATTTTTCTTTTACAGATGCATCTGCCGCTACTTTCTTTGCTCCGCCTGTCTTTCCTGCCATTTTAGCCTTATGAGTACTGACAAAGGCAGCAACTTTCTTCTGCTGTATTGCAAGAGCGGCTTCCTTTTCCTTTTTGATCTCACCGATTTCTTTATTTATAGTAATCAATTCAAGGTTTTTTTCTTTATCAATTTTTGCAAGTTCCAGCTTGTTCTTTGCAATTTCTCTTTCTGCCTTAGATTTTTCGAAATCGATCTTTCTGCTGTAACTGCTCTCAGCAAACTCTATTTTTCTTTCAGTCGATTTTTCATCAACTTCCATTTTTCTCATAGCTGCAGAAAATTCTCTTTCCAGTTTAGCGAGCTCAGCTTTGTTGTTCTTGTTGGCATCTTTTTTATCTTCATAATCCTGTTTTGCGCTTCCCTTGGCCTGTCTGATTGCATCAAGAAGTTCCTGATGTTTATTAATTTCTTCAACTTTCTGATTGTCAAGCTCAGCGATAGCCTGATTCATTTTATCTACAAGTGCATCCACGCTGAAGGGAGCCATTTTCTGCTCATAGTTGCTGTCTATCGCTGCAACTTTTTCTTCAAGTTTCCCAAGTTTCTCGTCATAAGATGAAGCGATCTTTGCCTCTTCAGCTGAGAATTCACTCATCTGCTTTCCATAAACTTCTTCTTCTTTTGCATCTTCAGAAGCAGCTTGTTCAAGATCTTTAGAAGCCTGTGCTCTTACAGCTTCGATTTCTTTCTGAACATCTTCTTCAACTTTGATCATCTTCTGAGCATATGTGTCTTCAATACTGCCAAGCTTCACATCAAGCTTGTTGAGTTCATCCATCTTTTTCTGCTCAAATTTTCCATCGATTTCGGCTGTTTTTCCTTTTTCCTCTTCTATCTGAGTTCTAAGTTTGTTGTCATCTGCAGTAAGCTTGTCTATTTCTTTTCCGACAAAATCTCCCCAGTTGGCCTTAAAATTTTCTGTAGCCTCGAGAAGTTTGTTCTGAACAGTCATTATTTTTTCTTCGAGTGCAGAACTTTTTGATGCATAATCATCATCAATCTTGGCCTTCGTCTCTTCAAAACGACCAGTTTCAACAGCTATTTTTTCTTCAATGGAACCAACCTCTGATATAAGCTTTTCGCTTTTTGCTCTTAGCTCATTTTCCTTCTTCATTTTTTCATTTTCTTCATCCTCAGATGTCTTTGCTATAGCTTCCTGTATCTGAGATATCTTCGATTCATAGTCCTGTTCCATTTTTCCGATGACTTCTTCATTCTTTGAAAGCTTCTGATCGGTTAAAACTATCTCTTTTTCATTAGCCTTTATCATCTCATCTTCTTTCTTGGCTTTAAGAGCTTCGGTTTCATCGGAATGCTTACTTACAGCTTCTTCGAGTTTTGATTTAAGCTGGGAAAGCTCATTCAATTTTGTTTCATATGTTTTTTCAGATTTCTGCTGTGCATCAGTCTTTACTTTTGCATATTCAGCTTCTATCTCAGTGCGCTTTTTATCAAGTTCTTCCTGAATTTTGCCCATTGCGTTGGCATTTTTAACCATGAATTCTTCTATTTCACGGTCAAACTTATCAAGTTCCTTTGATTTTCCGGATTCTTCTGAATCGTATTTTGCAAGCTTCTGATTCAATTCGTCAAAATTTTTCTGATATTCTTTTTCTACTTCAACGCTGTATTTTCTGTCTTCATCTTCGTTTTTCATCTTCACACTTTCATTGGCTGCGAGAATCTTGCGCTCTTCCTTATCAAATTCATCAACCAGCTTCTGAATTTCAGCATCTGTATCCTTGTTCTTAGCCTGTAGATCAGCCTTTTTCTTCTCAAGATCAGCCACCTTTTTGGTAATTCTGTCACCCTCAGATTTTTCTCCATTCTTGCCGAGATCATAGAAATCATCCTTTTCTTTCTGGAATGCTTTCTTCCAATCATCATAAGCTTTGTCGTGAGCTTTAAACTCTTTATCTTTGTCGTCTTCTCTCTTCTTATTTGTAATCTTGATAACGCCTTTTTCCCTTTGCTCGATCATTGTGATCTGGCTTTCAAGATTAACTATTTCCTGTTCAAGACTTGAATCGTCCTTTTCCCACTGATATTTCATTTCCTGAATTCTTTTTTTCAATTCACCTTCAGCATCTTTCTGTGCTTTCAGGGTTTCAGTTTCCTTATTTCTCAGTTCAGAAACAGCTTTTTCCCGTTCTTTGATATTGTCATTTACCCATTTATCAATATCGACATATTGTTTTGCTCTCCATTTTCTTGCTTCATCAATCTTCGATTTAAACGATTTGTGGATCTGGTCGACAACTTCAGCATCAGCAGGATTGGGTGTGAGATATTTCAAACGGACACTCTTGTCCTTTTTGTAGGCCATATACTTGTAACCCTGTTCACGAATATTTTCGTCTGCTTTTTTAAGCTCGTCAAGAGTTCTCAGAGCTGCTCTGTAGTCACCGGCTCCCATCGAATCGGAAGCTTTTGAAAGTCCGCCTTTAACTTTTTCAGCATCATCATAAAGCGATTTTGCTGTATCGTTCTGCGAACAGTTACATTTCATTTCGTTTGCAGCACGATTAAAAGTATCTGCAGCCTCATCGATGTCACCTTTGTCATACGCCTCGAAACCTTTCACTATTTCACTCTTTACTTCGGTGTATGATGCAAGTTTTTTTCTTTCAGAACTGCTTCTACTGCTGCTTTTTGAAGCTGTTTTTGTATCAGAAGAACTGCCTGAAGACAGAACAAGAGATCTTATGGCACCGACCATATCAGACGCAATGTCCTCGCCATCAGAGTCGGAACTCGCGGTAACAGGCTTGCTGCCGACTTTTGTTAAGTCTTTGTCGTACATTACGATAGAAACTCTTATTCCTGAGCCTTTTTCAATCCTGACTTTTGGAATAATGATATAGTTAAAATCTCCTTCTTCAGCAACAACTTTCAGAATGCACTTACTGTTGTCATTGCATCTTGCAACCGCACTTCTCTGAGTGCTAGTCAAAGCATCTTTCTCTGCGACAACAGATGCACCGCGTATTGTCGAGAAAAGAAGTGACAGGTTGCTGGTAATGTCTTTTGCAAGTTTCTGCTCTGTTGCAGTCTTTCCGGCTGTGGAAATCACAACCACCTTGCTTTCAGCAAACATTGTGAAGGAAACAAATAATACAGTCAACAAACCGATAACACTAATGATCCTTTTCACTGGACCCTCCTGTCTGAACAAATATGTAAAGCAACAAATACGCAATCACTAAATTATTAGCGCAAGGAAGGATATTAACCGTGAGGCTGTTTGTCAATTTTTTCCATGAATTTTTTAAATGATTGGGAATATAAAAACAGCCAGTTAGGACTACAATATTAATTTTAGATTATTTAAGGGTCGATTCTATCTCAACGACAAATGCTTTGAATTTTTCGAGATCAGCACCTTTGAGTATTTCCGGAACCGTTTTGTGATGCTTGAAAGGATCGACCACCACCCCTTTTGATCCTGCATTTATCTGGTAGTGCAAATGCGGAGCGGTTGTCTTTCCAGTGTTGCCTGAAAGCGCTATCTGCTCACCTTTTTTCACCTTCTGTCCTTCAACGACATCAATACTGCCCAGATGAAGATATTTAAAAACGACCGGCTTGTCCTTTTCCCTGATCTCAACACAATATCCGTTATATTTCATCATCCAGTTTTTTCTCAGAACAGTTCCATCAACGGTTGCAAACACTGGCGTTCCTGCCAGTGCTTTAAAATCGACACCTTCATGTCTGGGCGATCTATCCCCGACAATACTTGTGACCTGTATATATTCTTTTATCGGAGGATCGGGAACTATGTTTTTTTCGATACCCGAGGCATCTGCGTAATAATACTTGGAAAATTTAGCATTATCTTTTTTAAATCTAAATATCTGAATGTTCTTATTAAACTTCTTTGAATGATAGGCTAGAAATATCATTTCTATCGCATCCGGCATATCATTTCTGATTTTTTTCTCTTCAGCCGGAACTATACGGAACATAAAATCTATCCTGTCACCTTTTCTGACATCGCTCCTTATGACCAGATCCCATATCAGCAATCTGCCGATATGTGCACTTAACAGCTCGGAAAGATTGGATATTCCAGACTCTTCTGAAAGCTTTGTTATCTCTTCGCTTGACTTGAACGCCTCAAAAAAACTGTCCTCGACAGTAACCGAAGCTATTATATGTTCTCCTTCCGGAATCTTTTTTCTTTCAGGAACCTTATTCTTTTCAGCTTTTTCATCTGATGATGCTGCACTTTCGTCCAGATCCTTTTTTACATCTGCACTATTATCTATCTCCGGATGTCTGCCAGTTTCCTGAACAACCTCCCGTTCTCTCATTAAAAAAGTTATAACAAGTATTATATTCAAAGCAAGTGAAAGCATAAATAGCGTTTTCCATTTTTTCACTTGCGGATTAGAAAACAGATATGTCATTTTTCCCTCTCGAAAAGTGCAGAATAAAAAACAGAGTCAGTCTGGGATATCGCCTCGGCCTTTGCTGTTCCGAACTCAGAAGAAATTTCGTTGAGCATGTGCTCGTTCTGCTTTTCATAAAAGAAAAAAGCGTAGTCAGCGTTTTTTAAAGTATTGGTCCCTTTTATATCTTTTCTGATAATCCCCTCTTTTTGCAAATAAAGAAATGAATTCCAGTTCAATCCTTCATATCCTCCCATGACATAAACAGTTGATCCGGCAGGTGCCGTGTTTAATTTATCCACAAGTTCGATAATATCATAACCCCAGAAATTTCTTTGCATTCTCAGTTCTGCGGCCCCTTGTGCTCCGTCAAGAAGTTCATTATAAAATGCCGCTCCTCTTTTTGCAAATTTGATATTCAGAGGAACAATAGCAATGGCGGCGACGGTAAATATTATTACCGGAATAAATTTCTGCTTCCATGCATCTTTTCCTGCGAAACGCCTAAGCTCTTCGCTTATTACAAATATTCCGGCGGTCATCATCAGCGGATATCCGGTAAACCAGTGTTTAATACCGCCAAATATCGGAACACTCGGAATGGCAATAAGAACTATCGGAAAAAGAGACCCTGTAAGCATTAAGGCGTTGATTTCCTTGTCTTTCCAGCTACTTGATCTGAGGACACCTGCAGCAAACAGAAGAATTCCTGCAATAAAGAAAAGGAGTTGAGGAACCGGAGTGGTGAAAAGTGTCATGCCGAAAGGATAATTCACAGGAAAAGGCGGTTTTGCAAGCTCCGTTCCGAAATAATAGTTTGTATAATTGACATGCAGAGTGTGAAAGGCAAGATAATCTCCGAATCTTTTAATTGTGTCATACCAGAGCCACGGCCAGCTTATAAAATAAACAGGAATTGTAATAAAAACAAACGCATAGAAAACCTTGGGAACAGATATGAAAAGTTTTTTGAACCAGTTGCACTTCAACTCTTTACGATAATTCAATATATAAAATATCATCCAGCTGATAAAAAACAGTACCGGAATAAAAAAAACATTGTGTTTCGATGCCATTGCAAAACCCAGAAGAACAGCTGTACAAATTCCGGTCGAGAACGATCCGCTTTTCAAATGAAGTGCATACAGAAAAAAGATAGCGCTCCAGAAAAACAGTATCGGAATGTCAAAACATGCAAGATGGGAATGGAAAAAAATATGCGGCATCATAAAAAAGAAAAACGGAGCAACAACCGCTGTGAACCTGTTAAAAAAGAAAAGTCCGAAAAAGAATATAAAAATTGCGGTGAATGCCGCAAAAAGAGCACCGACAAATCTTGCCGACTGTGCAAAGCTCATCCAGCCGAGCTTCCTTTCAAAAATATATTGTGAAAAACCGAAAAGTGTTTTCAAAAATGCAGGATGCTCGCTGTTAAATTTAAAATATTTATCAACAGATTTTCTGCTGAAAGGTTCTGTAAAATCTCCTTTTGCAAAACTTTTCTCAATAAATTCAAACCAGTCCGCTGTTATTGATGCAGCTTTCATATAAAAACCTTCATCACGGACAAATCCTATCAGACCCGATGTTGCATGAATGTAGAAAAAGATAAAAAAACCTATTGCAAGAGATGTTATAATATCTTTCTTTTCTATGTTCAGGATCGTTTTCATTTTGTCATATACCCGTTAAACACAAAATGTCTCTGTCCGTCATTTTCGGTGCTGAAATTTATTTCGACCTGCTTTGCACTATTAGGTATCTGAATACTGTTCGTGTATATCCTGCTCTCGCTTTTGTTCGAATATTTCAATACTGATGCCCCGTCAAAAAGCACATCAACTTCAACAGGCGCTGTATTGTCCGATCTGTAAGCTGTCTCAAGAAACGCTGTGTTCAGAATGAGTTTTGATGCCTGTTCAGGAATATCAAAAAGCATGTGGAGGGTCATATCACTTTTGGGATGCGCCCAGACAACTCTCTGTGTTTTTCCATTTAAAGTCGCACTGGTCATACCCACATAATTCCACTCATCTTTACTGCACTGCCACCTGTTAACTCCTGATATTACGCATGGAAATTTTGTATCTTTTTTTGAAAACCATACTTCTTTCGCTTTTCCTATATCTCTGACAAATGAAAAATCCTTCCTGAACTTTTCAGTGCCGTCCGAACCTATAATTACAAAACCTCTGCCGGCTTTGATCCTTTTGATCTCCGAAACTTCCATTCTGCTGGAAATTTCATCCCATTTTTCTTCATTTTTAAGAAGGAAAAATATGCGTCCGCCTTCATCTTTCATATATCTTAATTCTTTATTTGTTGCTTCTTTTAAAGTGAGGAATATCGAAGTTATTCCGGGGTTGAGATATTGAAGAAACCCGAGGTCCCAGTCAATTTCAGGGAAAACTGCGTCGCCTTCTTCAAATTCTTCGTTAAGTATTCTGGCAAACTCTTTTTCTGTTTCATCATCAACGCCGGATCTGTCGCTGAAAAATGTCCAGTATAAAAATGTCAGAGGAATCGAAAAAACAAAAAGAACAGTGATGAATTTATAAATTCTGCTCAATATCATGGAAAAAGTGTGAGATTTATGTCTTTTGCAACAGCGGAATGGGTCAAAGCTCCGACAGAAATGAAGTCAGCGCCTATTCTGCTCAGCTCGTTTATTCTGGGCAGTGTGACACCTCCAGATATTTCGACAAGTGCTTTTCTACCGATAATAAGTACAGCATCTTTCATCATATCGACAGACATGTTGTCAAGCATAATAACATCGGCTCCGGCAGTCAAAGCTTCATTCACCTGAGCAAGAGTTGAAGTCTCAACCTCTATTTTAAGAAGGTGATGCGCCCCTTTTCTCACTTCAGTAACAGCTTTTGAAATAGATCCTGACATTGCGATGTGATTGTCCTTTATCATTATCCCGTCATCAAGACCGAAACGGTGATTGCCTGCTCCACCCGTCAGAACCGCATATTTTTCAAGTGTTCTCCATCCCGGAGTTGTCTTTCTTGTATCAGTGATCCTTGTTTTTGAGTTCACATCAACAGCTTTGACATATTCTGCTGAAAGTGTTGCAATTCCGCTAAGCCTCTGAAGAAAGTTCAGCACAGTCCTTTCCCCGGTCAGAATAGAAGCTGGATTTCCGGAAATAACAGCAATTACATCTTTAGGACGGAGCGGACTTCCGTCAGCAAAAAGGGTTTCCACCTGAACAGATTCATCAATTGTTCTGAACACATAGCTTATAAGATCGACTCCGCAAAGAATAAGATTATCTTTTGCCATGATCTCGGCTTTCCATATCTTTTCTTCTTTAAATATAAGTTTTGTGGTGATATCTCCGCGACCGATATCTTCTTTCAACACATAATCAATGAAAAAAGGTGTCGTGTAATCCGGACATCTCATTTGCTGATCTCGCTTAATCTGTTTTTAAGATGTGCAAGTATATCTGAAAACTCTGCATATTTCTCTTTTTCCTTTTCGATGACCTCCGGCTTTGCCTTATCAAGAAAACTCGGGTTCGAAAGTTTCCTGTCACACAGTTCGAAGTCTTTCTGAACCTTGCCGATCTCTTTTTCAAGTCTTTTAATCTCATCACTGAAATCAACCAGTCCGGCAAGTGAAATATATATTGTCCCGCCCTTCACCATTGCTGATGCAGTCTCTTTGTCCGGTGCAAAATCTTTAACGAATTTAACATCTTTCACCCTTGCCAGTTTTCTGATATATTCCTCTTTCTCCATAACTGCCGACTCCACATCACTGTTAAGCGAAAGAATGATATCCATTTCAATTGATGGCTTTATGTTATTTTCAGATCTTATCGTCCTTATACAAGTTATTATCTCAATTATCCTGTCCATTACCAGAGCTTCTCGTCCAAATATCGAATTGCCTCCCGGTTGAGGGAATCTGCTGATCATAATGGATGCCGGCTTATTTTTATAGGTAAATGGCAGGCACTGCCACAATTCTTCCGTGACATGCGGCATAAAAGGATGAAGAAGTTTCAAACTCGCATCAAGCACTTTGATAAGAACTTTCTTTGAAATCTCTTTTTCTTTTTCATTTTCACCGAAAAATGCCGGTTTCACAAGCTCTATATACCAGTCGCAGAATTCATTCCAGAAAAAGCGGTACAATGCGCCGGAACTGTCAGTAAACCGCATCTCTTCAAGCGATATGACAACCTCGGCCGTTACAGCATCGAGTCTTGAAAGTATCCATTTATCGGCAAAAGAAAAATCATCCGCCAAGTATTCTTCGGGATTGAAATCAAGAATTTCACCTTCCTTGAACTGCATAAGAGAGAACCGGACAGCATTGAATATTTTGTTGATGAAAGCCCTGTTGTCTTCAATATTCTTTTCTCCGAGCTTTATGTGGCTCTGAGTCACCGGCATCATTGCAAAAGTAAATCGGAGTGCATCCGCGCCATATTTTTCTATCATTTTGATCGGATCTATACCATTCCCTTTCGTTTTGGACATTTTCTGCCCTTTTTCATCAACGATCAGCCCGTGGAAAAATACTTTCTCAAAAGGAATATCGTCCATGAACTTTATTCCCATCATAATCATTCTCGCAACCCAGAAAAAAATAATATCCGGAGCTGTCTCCATAAGCGCCGTTGGGTAATATTTCTTTAATTCCGGTGTGTTATCCGGCCAGCCCATTGTTGAAAAAGGCCAGAGAGCACTTGAAAACCATGTATCCAGAACATCCGGATCCTGAGTCAGAGATCCGCCGCATAAAGGACATTTTTCAGGAGTTTCTTTTGCAACAACCGTATGTTTGCAGTCATCACAATGCCATGCCGGTATCTGATGTCCCCACCATAACTGACGGCTTATACACCAGTCTTTAATGTTATTCATCCACTCGTAATATGTTTTTTCCCAGTGTTTCGGATTGAAAACGATCCTGCCATCCTCAACAGCCTTTATTGCAGGTTCTGCAAGCGGTTTTATTTTTACAAACCACTGTTTGCTTAATATCGGCTGAACAACGGTTTTGCATCTTTCACAGTGCCCGACCTGATGATTATGCTTTTCAATTTTTTCAAGAAGCCCGAGATTTTCCAGATCGGCAACTATACTTGCTCTTGCCTCTAAAACCGGCATTCCACAGTATTTTCCGCCAAGAGCATTTATTTTAGCGTCACCGTCGATTACATTTATCATTTCGAGATTATGGCGCTGACCTGTTGCGAAATCATTAAAATCGTGAGCAGGAGTAACCTTGACTGCACCTGTCCCGAATTCCATATCAACAAGTTCGGCATCTCCGATTATAGGAATTTCACGATCCATCAGAGGCAGAACAACCGTTTTTCCGATAAGATGTTTAAATCTCTCATCATCTGGATGTACTGCAACAGCAGTATCTCCCAGCATTGTTTCCGGTCTGGTCGTTGCAACAGTAAGATATGTGTCAGACATTCCTTTTACCGGATATTTCAGATACCAGAGCCCGCCCTGTTCATCACCATATTCAACTTCGAGATCCGACAGAGCCGTATTATCGTGAGGACACCAGTTTATAATGTAGTTATCCTGATATATAAGTCCTTCTTCATATAAACGGACAAAAACCTCTCTGACAGCCTTTGACAGCCCTTCATCCATGGTGAATCGTTCTCTTGTCCAGTCAAGGCTTGTTCCCATTGCACGAAGTTGTCCGGTAATACCGTTTTTATGTTTCTCTTTCCACTCCCATGCTTTTTCAAGAAATGCTTCGCGACCTATATCATGACGGCTTTTGCCTTCTGTGGCCTTGAGATTTCTCTCTACCATTATCTGAGTCGCAATACCGGCATGGTCAGTTCCGGGAAGCCAGAGAACATCATAACCGCTCATCCTTTTAAAACGGCTCATAATATCCTGAATTGTAACAGTCAAAGCATGTCCGAGATGAAGAACGCCTGTGACATTGGGCGGAGGTATCACAATTGAATATGAAGGTTTTTCACTTTCCGGAAGAGCAGTGAAATATCCTGAATTCTCCCATTTTGCATACCATTTCTTTTCAATTTCTGAATGCTCATATCTTTTACCTAATTCCATACAAAAAACTCCCGAAGACAGTGTTATAATCAAAGCGCTCTATTTTTTACCTGTGTATCAAAAAAAGTAAAGTTTTTAGGTCTTTTCAGAAACTTGAAAGACTCAGTTAAGCCTTTTCAGAATATAGTCCGAGGCATCTTTGACAGTTTTGATCTTTTCGAGGTCCTCATCCGGGATCTCAACATCAAATTCACTCTCAAGTTCCATAATAAAATCAGTTATATCAATTGAATCGGCATTCAGATCCTCCTGAAACGAGGTCTTCTCTGAAATTCCATTTACATTGGCAGCCAGTTTTTCGCCTGCCAGTTCAATCACTTTCTCAACAATCTCCTCTCTTTTCACAACCCCCTCCTGAAACGATACAAAAAAAACAAATGAACGGACCACCCTTAACTCCGTCATTCAGTTGTATTTATTAATCCTGTAACAATTTTTGTCAATATTATTCAGTTGTTTGAAAATTGACTTCCTGAACAGCACGGTTAGGATTTGATGTCATCTGAATTATTGACGGAGGCGGAATTGAATTTTTTTCTGATAGGAGAAGGAAAAGTCGGCACAGCATTTTCCAATTTTTTCAACATCAGAAAAATTGCAGTAAAAAAATGCCGTGACCGCTCTATTTTAAATGAAACAGGATTTGTTTTCGTTGCAGTAAGTGATGAGTCGACATCTGAAGTTATTTTAAAGATCAGCAATAATAATCCGCAGTTAAACATCATTCATTTTTCAGCAGCCACAACTTTTAAAGATGATAATATTTTTCTTTTCCACCCTTATTCATCAATTTCTGAAAGTACAGATATTTCAGAAATAATTTTCACATTGTGGGGTCAAAAGAACCATTCTGTTGAAACGGCCCTTGAAAATACCGGACTTCAATTTATCTATGCGGGAACAGCACCGTCTCCATTTTACCACATTTCAGCTGTGATCTCAGGCAATTTTACTCAGTATTTTTTCCTGACAGCCTTTGAAATGCTCAAAAAAGAAGGATTTTCAGATTCAGACAGCAGAAAACTGATCGGTCAACTTATGAAATCATCCATCAGCAACATTATTGAATCCGGAGTAAAGGGAATTACCGGTCCTGCATCAAGAGGTGATATTGCCGTTATAAAAAAAGAGACTGAACAAATGAAAACTGTGAATAAGGATTTGTCAATTGTTTTTAATAATATCAACAAGTTAATCAGCACGGCAGTTAAAAATGGCAATATACTCAAGTGATTTAGAATTATCTTTATTTGCTGAAAGAGCATACACATCGATTCTTGATAACGGATACATCGTTGAACCCGAAAGTTTTAAAGAAATAGGCTATGGAATGTCTTTCAAAGTTATTGATAAAAACGCCCCGAAAAAAGAAATTTCGGTAGCAGTATATCACACTGACAAAAAAGGGTTTTCGTTTGTGGTAAAAGATGAAAGGATCAGGTACATTCTGAACATGCTTCTTACATCTATTGATATTGCCGGAAGCGATGAAGCCGGTAAAGGAGATTTTTTCGGACCTCTTGTCGTCTGTTGTTTTATTTTCGGTGAAAAAGAAAAAAATATCCTTAAACTTGATATCAAGGACAGTAAGAAATTAAGTAACGAAAAAATACTTGGCATATACTCCAGAATTTATTCGGAATTCCGTGACTCCTTCTCATCGGTAAGAATAATGCCGGAAAGATACAACACTTTTTATAGTGAACTTTCAAAGAACGGAAAAAATCTCAATTCCATGCTTGCATGGGCTCATGCCAAAGCAATATCTATCCTGTTTGAAAAAAGAACTGACGCAAAAAAACTGATTGTGGACAGATTCAGCGAAAATCCGGCAATAAACAGGATCATCAGCACCGCTGCAGGGAGCGTGCCGGTCGAATTTATTGTACGGGCCGAACAGAATCCAGCTGTTGCCATTGCTTCAATAATTGCCAGAGCTGAATATCTCAATTCATTAAAACAGCTCTCATCCTCTGTACTGGAAAACAAATTTGATCTTATTTCCGGAAGCGGGGAACAGGCTGATATTCTACTCTCTGAAATACGGAAAAACATGGGTGAAGAGTGCTTGAAAAAAATATGTAAAATGCACTTCGCAAATTATACAGGAAAAATCATTTCTGAACTGGAAACATCTCAATAAAAAATGCTTCGGCTTCTTCTCTAAATAATTGTTGACTTATGTATTCTTAATAAATAATATACTTCGATAATTGATTTTGAATGTGCATATGGTGTAATTGCTATGGAAACCAGCAAACCTGATTTCAAACTCCCGAGATCGTACGGAAAATACTATCTTCTTGAACTTATAAATGTCGGCGGAATGGCTGAAGTTTTTAAAGCCAAAATGTTCGGCGTTGAGGGTTTTGAAAAAATTGTTGCTATAAAAAAGATTCTTCCCGAGGTTGCTGAAGACGGTGAATTTATCAAAATGTTTATTGATGAAGCCAAGATCGCTGTTAGGCTGCAACATCCTAATATTGTTCAGATACTTGAACTGGGCAAAATTGAAGATACTTATTTCATCGCAATGGAACTCGTTAACGGAAAAGACCTGAAAACCATCAGAAAAAGATTGAAAAGGGTCGACCTTCTGATGCCGGTTGAACAGAGCGCATATATCATTTCACAGGTTTGCGACGGGCTTGATTATGCACACAGAAAGACTGATGATAAAATGAACTCGCTCAACATAGTTCACAGAGATATTTCTCCGCAGAATATGATCGTTTCCTATGAAGGCACCGTAAAACTCATAGATTTCGGTATTGCCAAGGCAAAAAGCAAATCCACAAAGACACAAGCCGGAATGCTCAAGGGAAAATTCAGCTATATGTCTCCGGAACAGGTCAGCGGACAGCCGATAGACAGAAGAAGCGATATTTTTTCGCTTGGTGTTGTTTTCTTTGAAATGCTTACCGGAAAAAGACTGTTTCTGGGCAAAAACGATGTTGAAACTCTTGAAAAAATCAGAAAAGCCGATGTTCCGCCACCAAGTGTGTTTAACAGCAATATTTCTCCGGAACTTGATAGAATTGTTTTAAAAGCACTTTCCAAAAACCGTGATGAAAGATATCAGTGGGCGAGTGAATTTTCCGAAGATCTTAAAAAATTCGGTTTTTCTACAAGCAAAAACTTCTCCCGTCAGGACATGATGAACTTTATGAGCGAATTTTTTGCTGATGAACTTGAAGAGGAAACTGCAAAACTTGAAGAATATCAGAAACTGCAAAAGCCTGTTGAAAACATTAGACCTGCACAAAATCAGAATTATAATTACAGACCTGTATCCAATCCTGACCCGGAAGATGATATTGAACCGATAAAACCTAATAAAGGCAAGAAGCTTGCGATGTCTCTGGCAGTTTTACTTATTGTTTCGGCAATCAGCTATTTCGGGTTTTTAGTTCTTCAGGACAAAAAAGAAACCTGTTCTCTGCTTATTGACTCTTCTGAGCCTAAAACGATCGTGACATTGAATGAAGGGACAATGTATCAGAAAAGGTGTGAAACACCTTGCAGAATAGAAGGTGTTCTGCCAGGCGCACACGAGCTCGAACTAAAAAAGCAGGGATTCATCGATATAAAAGAAACTGTGGTTTTAAAAACCGGTGAAATTTATAACAAAGTTGTAAAAATGTATAAAGTCGGTGAACAGAAAACAATGCTCACCATAAAATCTGATCCTGACGGTGCTGTAATATACATAAACGAAGAAAAAACCGGAGCTGTTACACCGACTCTCGTTAATATTCCTGTGGGGCTTGATATTTTAATAAGAGCTGAAAAAGACGGATATTATCCTGTCGAGCAGAACATAGGAAAGGTTGCAGCCAATATAAACAAGGAACTGAGTCTTATTTTAAAGCCCATGAAAAATGTTCCCCAGCAACCCGAAGGCAATGTCAAACCGAATTCTTCCGATCAACCGAAAAATACAGCAAAAAAAAGCCAGATAGCAAAAGATATCGAGGCTTTTATAAGCATAAACAGCAGGCCTTGGGCTAACATTTACATTAACGGAAAGTTAATAAAATCAACACCCATCATCAAATTTTCTCTTCCGGCCGGAACACACAAGATCCAGTTTAAGAATCCTAAATTTAATATCGACAAAATATTTCCTGTTGAATTAAAGCCCGGCGAACATATCAGAATGATAAAAAATTTCGACTAAACTCCCTTTAATTTTACTTGATTAAACAATTCCAGAACAATATACTGAATGGTGTAAAGGTCTTTTTAAAATATTGTAATTTTCAATTTTCTTTATTGTCGTGAGGTAAAAATGGTTACTAAAAACAAGGACATGGAACCCGCAGGTATCAATGAGACAACCCCGAACGGTCAGATATGTGATGAAAAGCAGTCAAGACTGAGCACAACTACTTCAATACTTCAGAAATCAGCAACTCTTGAGATTGCCGCCAAGGCAAAAAGAATGAATGCTCAGGGCATGAATGTCATTTCTTTTTCTGCAGGAGAACCTGATTTCGATACGCCGAAGAACATAAGAGAAGCAGCAAAAAAAGCAATCGACATGGGAATGACAAAATATACAGACTCATCGGGAATTCCTGAATTGAAAGTAGCGATCAGACAGAAATTCATGAGAGAGAATAATCTTCATTTTGATGAAAACAATATTGTTGTAACAAGCGGGGCCAAATATGGGATATGTGCTCTTATGAACGCAATATTAAGCCCCGGAGACGAAGTTATCCTTCCTGCTCCTTACTGGGTAAGTTATTCGACTCTGATTAAATTAGCTGGCGGAAAACCCGTTTTCTGCTATCCGAAAGAAGAATCATTGTTCAAACTTACTCTTGAAGATGTCCTGCCTTATATTACTAAAAAAACCAAAGCTGTTGTAATAAATTCTCCGAACAATCCTACCGGTGCTGTTTATGAGATGAAAGACCTTGAGCAGATCGTAAATTATCTTGCTGAAAGAAATATTATCGTGATCAGCGATGAAATATATGAAAAACTCGTATATAACAATGTTCAGCATATTTCCTGTGCATCTGTTGTTAAAGAAAGATTCAAGAGAAATGTTGTCGTAATTAACGGCGTTTCAAAAGCATATGCGATGACAGGCTGGAGAATCGGTTATGTTGCCGGACCAAGAGACATCATTGAAAGAATGAAATATTTCCTTGACCACACGACATCGAATGCCAATTCAATTGCAATGTATGCCGCTGTTGAAGCTCTCAACGGAAGTCAGAACGATGTCGAAATGATGGCAAAAAGATTTAACAGAAGAAGACTTTTCATGTACGATGAGCTTAGCAGAATTCCGGAACTTAAGCCTTGCTATCCTGAAGGCGCATTCTATATTTTCTGCAATTTCAAACATTACATAAATTCCGTTGTCGGTGATTATAAAATCAATTCAAGTATTGATCTTGCAAACTTCCTTCTTGATGAAGCTCATATTGCAGCAGTTCCTGGAGAAAGCTTCGGACTTCCCGGCTACATCCGTTTCTCCTATGCAACAAGTATGGACAATATCGCTGAAGGCATGGACAGACTTAAAGCGGCTTTATCGGATATAGAACACTCAAGAAAATAGAATAATCTACTGAAAATCCAGACAGATCAAACTAGACAGCTTTTTGAATTTTTCCAGAACGGAGACATCTTGTGCAGACATTAATTCTTTTTGTGCTGCCGCCGACATCTCTTGTTTTTACTTTCTGAACATTGGGGTTCTGTATCTTCTGTGTTTTGTTGTTTGCGTGGCTTACATTGTGACCGAACTGCGGTTTCTTTCCACATATTTCACATTTGCGTGACATGTTGTTCTCCATTCAATATTTACAAAAGCAAAAATCAGGCTGATAATACATACTTGTGACTTAAATGCAAATTTTTATCTGCCAATTTCAATCAAACAGGAATTTTATTTCAGGCAAATCTTTGATTTTATTGAAATTCCAGAACTCAACAAACTCGACCCTATCTTTCAATATCCTTTCAGAAAGTTTTTCTTTTGAGGAAAATTTTATTTCATTTCTAATTTTTTTGAGGAAATAAACTGAAATTTCAGCACCGTACATTTCATCTATTTTATCATCAACAATCCAGGTTTCGATCCTTCTTTCGAAAAAGTCAGAATCGATTGTCGGACGGTATCCAATGTTGGTAACTGATCTTTTCTGAACACCTGATATGACTGTCTGAGTAAGGTAAACTCCATCGGGCGGTATCATTTTCGGCGGAACACTTAAATTCAAAGTAGGAAAATTCAATTTCCTTCCAATCTGATCGCCTTTCTTGACACAACCTGATATCACAAACGGAAACAGCAAAAAACTCAAGGACTTAGTTAATTCACCTTCAAGAATGAACTCTCTTATTGATGTCGAACTGACCCTCATCCCGTTCTTAACAAAAGGAGGTACAACTGTTATTTTAACTCCTGACGACCTTCCCCACCAGTAAAGAAGATCGGCATTTCCTCTCTGATTCTTTCCAAAAAAGAAATTAAAACCGACTGTGATCGATTCGATATTCAGCGAACAGTTCAGCATATCAAGAAAAACTATCGGCTCAATCGAATGATACTCCGAAAAAGGAAGCTCCAGTATCACATCGACACCAAGGCTTTCAAGAAATGTATATTTTTCATTTTTCAGAGTAAGCCTGCCGGGAGGAAAATCGGGAAAAAGGAATTCTCTGGGGTGGACATCGAATGTAAGAACAGCGCATAACCCGTTGTTTTTCCTGCACTCATTGATAATCTGGCAATGTCCCAGATGCACTCCGTCAAAATTGCCAATTACCAGAGATACTTTCTGATCTTTCGGAAAAGAGGACAGAGAATAATAGATCTTCATTTAATTTCAGGCCTTGCCTGCACTTCCGAGAACATTAACATTTTTGTGTTTGTATATTACTTTTAAAGCATCTCTTGCAGGTCCCAGATACTTTCTCGGATCAAATTCAGATGGCTTTTCTACAAGAACTTTTCTAATAGCAGCTGTCATTGCAAGCCTTCCGTCACTATCAATGTTGATCTTACATACTGCACTTGCCGCCGCTTTTCTGAGCTGCTCTTCAGGAATTCCGATAGCATCTTTCATTTTGCCGCCGTAAGAATTTATCATTTTTATAAGATCTTGCGGAACTGAAGAAGATCCATGAAGAACTATCGGAAAACCGGGAAGTTTTTTTTCAATTTCTTCAAGTATGTCAAATCTAAGTGGTGGCGGAACAAGAATTCCTTCAGCAGTTCTTGTGCACTGTTCAGGTGTGAACTTGTTTGCACCGTGGCTTGTTCCTATTGAAATAGCAAGCGAATCGACACCAGTTTTACCAACGAAATCAATTACTTCGCTTGGATGAGTATAAGTTGATTTCTCGGCAGACACGGCATCTTCGATACCTGCAAGAACACCGAGCTCGCCTTCAACTGTGACGAAATCTTTTCTTGAATGGGCATATTCGACAACTTTTTTAGTGACAGCGATATTCTCTTCATAAGAATGATGCGAACCGTCGATCATGACAGAGCTGAAACCATTGTCGATACATTCCTTGCAAATTTCAAAATCACCACCGTGATCCAGATGAAGAACTATCGGAATGTCATAGCCCAGTTCATGAGCATATTCAACTGCGCCTCTTGCCATATTGCGAAGAAGTGTCGAATTGGCATAATCCCTCGCACCCTTTGAAACCTGCAATATCACTGGAGATTTTGTTTC
>DAOQAY010000031.1:0-25507 GCA_035354435.1 bacterium | reverse complement strand
TCTAATTTATATTTGACATTTCAACTCTTCGGTTTTATTATCTCAAAACTGGAGGCAACTTGAAAAAGCTCAGCGAAATGCTGACAGACAATCCATCCATTCAAAAGTGGCTTATCGACATTCCATATCTCCTTTTTGATACTGGTAAAAATGTTGCCGATTTCAGCGAAGCGGTGAGACTCAAGATTGCAGTTCACCTTTTCAGAAAGGCTCACGAGAAAAGCAGACAGAAAGCGATAGAAATGCTTGAACTCATTGCGTTATCTGGAATTCTTAAAAACCATGATTATTCCGGTGAGGTGATTTATTTATTTGAAACTTCAGACCTTGATAAGGAGGAATTTATGGATATAATCAGAACGGATTTAAGAATTGATAAAGAATCCGAGGTGAAAATGACATCGCTTGCAGATAGATTGAGAATGGCTGGAAGACAGGAAGGTAAACAGGAAGGAGCGTTCGCAAAAGCTATAGAAACTTGCAAAAATGCTTTAATGAATGGGATTTCTTCTGAAATGGTTGCAAAAATAACCGGACTTCCACTCGAAAAAGTTCTCGAAATTCAGAAATCACTTAACCGGAATTAACAAACAACAATCACCTTTATTTGGGCTTATTTTCATGAAAAACGGCGTAATCTTGAACGGATAAGTCCGCCTGATGAGTCGCTTATTGCATGTGTGACAAGAAATGCTTTTTCATCAATTCCAAGAACCGCTTCTCTGACTGTCGGCAGATCGAACCGGCTGACAACGCAGTAAAGTATTTCCTGTTCTTTTCCGCTGAGACCTGTTTTTCCAAGATACGATGTCAATCCTATCCCCATTTCTTTGATGAGAACACTTTTTATTTCAGGATTGCAGGGTGAAATAATTATAACTGCGGCATATTCTTCAATGCCGTGAAGAACAAGATCAATGCTTTTTGATGCTACAAGATAGGTAAGTGCCGAATACATTGCCCTTTCCAGACCTAGTGTCGCGGCAACAACCGAAAAAAGAATTATGTTGAATCCAAGTATAATGCTGCCGACGCTGACTGATGTTTTTCTGCTTATTATCAGCGCCATGAGCTCAGTACCGTCAAGAACACCTCCGCCACGCAGAACCAGTCCTATCCCAGTACCCAGGAAAAAACCGCCAAAGCAAGCGACAAGAAGCTTGTCGTCAGTAATTTCAGGCACTTTTATTAAATAAAGAACCACTGCCAGAGCGGCTATTGTAAAAACTCCTCTTAACACATGACTTTTCCCGAGATGCTTCCATCCGACAGCCAGAAAGGGAATATTTACAACTACCAGAAAAAACGAAAGTCTCAGACCCGTCATCTCAGCAAGAAACATCGATATACCGGTAACTCCGCCATCAAGAAAACCGTTTGGGAGAAGAAATGCGGCAAGCCCTATATCAGCGCAAATAACTCCGACGGTAAGAAAAAAAATGTCTATAAGAATGTCACTTTTAGCACGATATTTATTCATTTGTGTTCAAACCGCTCATTTTTATCTGCAAACATTTCGAGTTTATCTTAAAACAGTTTCAGGTAAAGAAAATTATAAAGATTTTTCCCCTCTAAACCTTTGACTTGATTTTCTATTATGGTATAGTCACCCGCTACTTTTTTCAGGGGGTATAATATGAAGGGATTGACCTTTCAGGAGATGATTTTCAGGCTTCAGAAATTTTGGACAGAAAGGGGTTGTGCCCTTGTTCAGCCTTGGGATCTTGAGATGGGTGCGGGAACTTTTCATCCTGCCACTTTTTTCTATTCGTTGAATCCGGCAAACATCAGTTCAGTCTATGTCCAGCCGTCAAGAAGACCTACAGATGGTCGATACGGCGAAAGCCCGAACAGGATGCAGAGGTTCTATCAGCTTCAGGTGCTTGTCAAACCGAGTCCTGAAAAGGCTCAGGAACTTTATCTTGAAAGTCTTGCCGTTATCGGAATACATGCAAAAGACCACGATATAAGATTTGTCGAAGATGACTGGGAAAGCCCTACTCTCGGTGCGTGGGGACTCGGCTGGGAAGTCTGGGTTGACGGAATGGAGATCAGCCAGTTCACATATTTCCAGCAGGTTGGAGGCATCGACCTCAATCCTGTTCCTGTGGAGCTGACATACGGACTCGAAAGGCTCTGCATGTATCTTCAGGATGTCGGCAATGTCTATGATCTGATGTGGAATGACACCGTGACTTACGGCGATGTTCACAAAATGGATGAAATCGAATTTTCGCAGTTCAATTTTAAAGAAGCTCCGGTTGCAGATTTTTTTATGTTTTTTGATAAATATGAAGAGATAAGCAAAGATCTGCTTGAAAAAGAACTCCCCCGTCCCGCTTATGAATTCTGCATAAAAGCAAGCCACGCTTTCAACATTCTTGATGCAAGAAGCGCAATATCAGTGACCGAAAGGCAGAGATACATCACAAGGATCAGAGATCTTTCCTGTGCCATTGCAAAAAAATATGTCGACAGCTTCAAAAAAGAAGGAGGCGAATAATGGCACACTTCATATTTGAAATAGGTTTTGAGGAATTTCCGGCAAGTTTTATAGTTCCGGCATGTGACCAGTTAAAGGAAAAATTCAATTCCGAATTTGAAAAAGCTCGTATATCTGGCGGAAATTGCAGGGTTTTCTCGACATGTTCAAGAATCGCAATAGCTTTTACCGATATGCCTGACAGTCAGCCAGACATGAAAGAAAAGATCACAGGCGCTCCGAAAAAGGTTGCGCTGGCCGCTGACGGAACACTTTCAAAAGCTGGTGAAGCATTCCTTGCAAAGAACGGAATAAAGGATTATTTTTTTGAAAATACTGAAAAAGGTGAAGTGATAGCAGGCTGGAAAGAAGAAAAAGGAAAAGAGCTGAAAGAGATAATCATTCCCGTCGCTAAAAATGCACTTAAAAACCTCAATTTCAAAAAAAGCATGCGCTGGGGATACAATTCCTTCACTTTTGCAAGACCGATCCGCTGGATTTTCATGTCAATTGACGGAAACTCAATCGTTGAAACATTTGAGAACATCCCTTTTTCAAAAACATCTTACGGCCACAGATTCCTTTCAAACGGACCACTGACCGTCACGGCTCTTGATTACTGTGAAGTTTTAAAAGCTCATTTTGTCATTGCTGACAGAGAAGAAAGAAAAGATCTCATCGTAAAATCTGTAAACGAAAAAAGCGCAAAACTTGAGCTCGTTGCAAATATCGACGAGAATCTGCTCGAAGAAATTACCGACATGGTCGAGTATCCTCATGTGATAATCGGCAACATTCCTGAAAAATATATGCATCTGCCTGTTGAACTCATCACAAAAGTCCTCAAGAAAGACCAGCGGTATTTCACTCTCTGCAAAAAAGGTGAAAAGCTGATTGTGCAGAAATTTGCCAGTATTCTCAATAACATTCCGTCAGACGATGCTCTGGTGATCAAAGGAAATGAAAAGGTTGTAAATGCAAGACTTGCAGATGCGGCATTTTATTTTACTGATGATCTGAACAAAGATTTCAACGAATTGAAAAACCGACTTACCGGGATGCTTTTCCAGAAAGATCTCGGAACTTACCACGATAAAGTTGTCAGGATCGGAAAAATTGCAAAATTTATCGGTGAAAAATATTTTAAGCTCGATGCTGCGGCACTTAAAAGGCTTCAGACCGCTTCAGAAATGGTGAAAAATGATCTTGTGACAGGTGTTGTATTCGAATTCCCCGATCTTCAGGGCATTATGGGAAAATATTATGCAGCACATGCAGGTTTTGAGGATGAAATATCAAAGTCGATGCATGAACATTACCTTCCCATCAATGCAGGAGACACTCTGCCATCTACAATCACAGGAACCATTCTCAGCATGGCAGATAAGACTGACACCATAGCCGGCGGATTCATGGCGGGAATGAAACCCTCAGGTTCAAAGGACAAGTTTGCAATAAGAAGAAATGCGATAGCGCTTCTGACTCTTGCAATAGAAAATGAAAAAGCGAATGTGAACATCCGTGAGATCATTGAATTTGCCTGCAAGCTTGTTGAGTCACATAACAGCTCGCTCAAATATGATTTGAACGATATCATGGAATTTATAACCGCCAGATACAATGCCGTGCTTAATCTCGACACACCGGTCATTCAGGCTGTAACAGCAACAAGCGCCGATATTCCTGTTCTGGTAAGCAGAAAAGCCGGAACGATCAACAAACTTCTTGCCGATAAAGAAATTGCCGGACTTGCACAGCTTTACAAACGCGGTTGCAACATTTTGAAAAAGACTGAAGCTGTCAACGGAGAGCCGGATGAAATGCTTTTCGAGCAGGATGAAGAAAGAAATCTGTATGCCGGAACAAAAACTGTAAGAAGTGAAATTTCAAAATTATCCGACAATCTTGAAATTGCTTTGAGAATTATTACAATCAAGCCGGCGTTGGATTCTTTTTTCGATAAAGTGTTTGTTATGTCAGACAATGAAGCGGTTAAGATGAACAGAATGAAATTAATAGCTACCGTCACTACCCTTGTTACTGAAAACATTGGGGATATCAGTTATCTCAACATTTAGATAGGAGGAAAAAATGGTTAAAAAATTCGTTTATTACTTCGGACCTGAAGGATCGGAAGGAAATGCTTCAATGAAAAACATTCTTGGCGGAAAAGGTGCGAACCTCGCCGAAATGTGTTCACTCGGAATTCCTGTTCCTGCCGGATTTACAATTTCCGCTGATATGTGTGTTGTTTATTATGAAAACGACCGTAACTATCCTCCAGAACTTAAAAAGCAGGTTCTTGAAAATCTGAAAAGGGTTGAAGAAACCATGGGTAAGAAATTCGGCGACAAAAAGAATCCTCTTCTCCTTTCAGTCAGAAGCGGCGCAAGAGTTTCCATGCCGGGTATGATGGACACAGTTCTCAATCTTGGACTAAATGAACAGACACTCACGGGTCTTATAAAAACAAAAGATGACGAAAGATTCGCATGGGACAGCTACCGCCGTTTTATGCAGATGTTCGGAAATGTCGTTCTTGAAGTTAAAGGTGAAAATTTTGAGCATGCAATTGACGGCATCAAAAAGAAATACAGCCTTAAGAACGATCTCGAAATGACTGTCGATCATCTTAAAGAACTTGTTGCCGAATATAAAAAGATTGTTAAAAAAAATACCGGGAAAGATTTCCCGACAGATCCGATGGAACAGCTTTGGGCGGCAATTGAAGCGGTTTTTGGAAGCTGGATGAACCCGAGAGCATGCTATTACCGTAAAATGGAAGGTTTTTCAGATAAATGGGGAACAGCGGTAAATGTTCAGGCGATGGTTTTCGGAAATATGGGGAATGACTGCGGAACTGGCGTTGCATTTACAAGAAACCCGGCAACAGGTGAAAGACTTTTCTTCGGTGAATATCTTATCAATGCTCAGGGTGAAGATGTTGTTGCTGGTATCAGAACTCCTCAGCAGGTAACTCTTACCGGAAGCCGCAGATGGGCTGAAAGCAATGGTGTGAAAGAAAAGGACAGAAAGAACAACTTCCCGTCACTTGAAGAATATATGCCGGAAGTTTATGAACAGCTTGTCATGATTTACACAAAGCTTGAAAATCATTACAAAGATATGCAGGACATAGAGTTCACGATCGAAAACAAAAAACTGTGGATGCTTCAGACAAGAAACGGCAAAAGAACTGCTTTCGCAGCAGTAAAAATAGCCGTTGAAATGGTAAATGAAGGAATGATTACAAAAGATCAGGCACTTCTTCGTGTTAAACCTGAACAGATCGACCAGCTTCTTCATCCTCAGTTCATAAAAGCTGAAAAAGCAAAAGCAAAACTTCTTTCCAAAGGTCTTCCGGCAAGTCCTGGCGCCGCAACAGGTCAGGTTGTTTTCAATGCTGAAGCCGCAGTTGCAGCTAAAAAACTGAAAAAAGGAACGATACTTGTCAGAATTGAGACCAGCCCTGAAGATATCGGCGGAATGGATGCCGCAAACGGTATTCTTACAGCCCGTGGCGGAATGACATCACACGCCGCTGTTGTTGCAAGAGGAATGGGAAAATGCTGCGTTTCCGGATGCGGAGCAGTTGTAATTGATTATAAAGCAGAAAAATTCACAGTCGGAACAACAGTTGTAAAAGAAGGCGACTGGATATCTATCGACGGAAGCACCGGAGAAGTATATCTCGGCAAAATCGGAACTGAAGATGTAAAATTCGAAGGCGATTTCGAGAAACTTATGATATGGGCTGATGAAAGAAGAGTTCTTAAGATCAGAACAAATGCCGATACACCTAAAGATGCAAAAGTCGCCCGTAATTTCGGTGCTGAAGGTATCGGTCTCTGCCGCACAGAACACATGTTCTTTGAAGGTGACAGAATAAAAGCGATAAGAGAGATGATACTTGCCGATGATCTTGAGGGAAGACAGAAAGCCCTTAAAAAACTTATCAAGCATCAGAGAAACGACTTTTACGGAATTCTCAAGGAAATGCAGGGACTTCCTGTTACAATAAGACTTCTTGACCCGCCGCTTCATGAGTTCCTTCCTCACGAACCGAAACAGATAAAGGAAATGGCTGATGAAATGGGCATTTCAGAAAAAGCAGTACATGCTAAGGTCAACGAACTTCACGAGTTCAACCCGATGCTCGGACACAGAGGATGCCGTCTCGGTATCACATATCCTGAGATCTCAGAAATGCAGGCCCGTGCTATTTTCGAAGCAGCTTGTGATCTTGCAAAAGAAGGAATCAAAGTTCTTCCCGAGATCATGGTTCCTCTTGTAGGAAAGAAAGAAGAACTTGCTCACCAGAAAAAAATACTCATCGAAACTGCTGAAAAAGTTTTTGCAGAAAAGAAGATCAAAGTTGAATACATGCTCGGAACAATGATAGAAGTTCCAAGAGGCGCTCTCACCGCTGACGAGATCGCTGAAGAAGCTGAATTCTTTTCTTTCGGAACAAATGATCTTACCCAGATGACCTTCGGTTTCAGCCGTGACGATTCAGGAAAATTCATTAAAGCATATCAGGAAATGAAGATACTTTCTGCTGATCCTTTCCAGTCGATCGATCAGGACGGCGTAGGTCAGCTTGTTGAAATCGCATGCAAAAGAGGAAGAAAAACCAGGCCGATGATCAAACTCGGAGTATGTGGAGAACACGGCGGAGATCCGGCATCTATCGATTTTTTCCACAGAGTCGGACTTAATTATGTAAGCTGTTCACCATACAGAGTTCCCATTGCAAGACTTGCCGCTGCACAGGCTGCGATCAACAATGACCTTATCAGAGAAATGAAGAGAACAATTGAAGACGCATACGGCAACATCGAAAGCGCAGTAAAAGCAGTCTACAAAGAAATGGAAAAGAAGTTCAAAAAGAACTGAATCTGATGAATCTCTAATATTTAAGGCCCCGGAAACGGGGCTTTTTTTGTTCAACACAACGCCCTGTTTTTACACATAAAAAAACTGCGGACTTATCTTTGCAGAACTATTTATGTCATATGTTACGGGTACAATACCCGTTATTTGACAAATTGCGCTGTGGAAATATAATTCCATGCCGGTGTATTTTTAACTGCAGCAGTAGGTTGTTATGTCTGGAATCGGTCTTATATCAAACCCTTATTCAAGAAAAAACAGAAAGAATCCCTCACGCCTTCAAAAACTCATAGATATTGCCCCTGACAAAGATCTCGTCAAACTTCCCGTATCATACGAGGAAATGGATAATGCGATGATAGCTTTCAGGGACAGAAAAATTGATATCCTTGCGGTGAACGGCGGAGACGGAACTGTTCATGTCACACTTTGTGCACTTATTAAAGCATACGGGAAAAAACCGCTCCCCAAGCTTGCAATCCTTAAAGGCGGAACAATGAATCAGACCGCAACCAATCTCAGAATCAAAGGCAACAGCATTGAGATTTTCAAAAGAGTTATCAAGGCTTACAAGGAAAAAGAAACCGTTAAAACAAAAAAAGTTTCGCTTCTTAAAGCCAACGAAAAATACGGTTTTATTTTTGGCAACGGAGCAGTCTGCTCTTTCATGGATGTCTACCACAGAAGCGGTGACCCGTCACCTCTCATAGCCGGGAAAGCTGTTCTTTCAACAATAGGCTCCATTCTGATAAAAGGAAAAATATACAAAGAGATATTCACTCCTTTCATACAGGAAATAACTGTGGACGGATTCAGCTTTGGCAAAACACCTTATCTCGCAACACTTATAACTACAATCCCTGAGCTGGGGCTTGGATTTGAAGTAATGCACAGAGCTAAGCAGGACCATAATAAAGCACACATGATCGCTTTTCATGAAGGTGCAAAAATAATAACTCAGGTACCGCGTGCATGGTTCGGGCTTTCCCTGCCGCCGGATATAGCTGACGATACAACTGGAAAAAACTTTATAATTGATTGCGAGAAACCCTTCAAGTTTACCCTTGACGGTGATTTTTACACATCTTCCGGAAAACTGGTCGTAGAAACAGGTCCTGTAATGGACATCGTAATGGAGTAAAAAATGAAGTATTCAGGGTTTGGAAAAACTGATGTCGGAATGAAAAGAGAACTGAATGAAGATAATTTCACAGTTCTTCAGGAGGAAGGTGTTTTTGTTGTGGCAGACGGAATGGGCGGCCACAATGCCGGCGAAGTAGCTTCCGAAATAGCCATTAAAACCATTACTGAATTTTTCAAGGCATCATCGCTTGATGAAGATATGACATGGCCTTACAAACTTGATCCGGCACTTTCACTTGACGCAAATAAATTAATGGTGGGAATCAAATTTGCAAACCGCAAGATTTTCAGAAGTGCAGCTGCCAACACTTCATACGCCGGAATGGGAACCACTGTTGTTTCTATTCTCACGAGAGATGGAGAAAGTGATATTTATGTCGCTCATGTCGGTGACAGCAGATGTTACTGCTTTTTCAATGGAGAAATATCACAAGTTACAGAAGATCACTCTCTTTTGAACGAATATATCAAAGCAGGACAGATCACAAAAGAACAGGCTAAAAACTTTCCCCACAAAAATGTAATCATGAGAGCTCTCGGAATGAAGGATAATGTTCTTGTTGAAATCCAGAAAAGAGCTGTGAAACCGGGAGAGATATATGTTCTTTGTTCTGACGGATTATCAGATATGGTGTCTGATAAAAACATGGCTGAGATCTTTTCCAGAGGACTGACACTTGAAGAAACAGCCGGTATCCTTATTGATACTGCAAATGCCAACGGTGGAAAAGATAATATTACAGTAATACTTGTTAAAGTCGACAATATTTAATATTTTTAAGGAGTTGAAAATGAGAAAAAATCAAATCGCGGGTTTACTGTCCGCACTTCTGTTTGCTTTTTTTATGATCTCTTGCGGTGGTGAAGAATCCAAAACAGACAACGAGCAGGTTAATGATGAAGCCGTTACTGATGAAGCCGTTACCGATGAAGAAGTTACGGATGAAGAAGTTACGGATGAAGCAATTGATGAAGCAGCGGATGAAGATATCGTTGTGGTTCTTGAATATCCTGAAATCACAGCAACTTCAAATAAAAGAGGTGATATCGCACAGAACCTTGAATTCTATGATGAAACAGACAAAAAACACCAACTTGCAGAATGGTATAGAACAAATGACAAGAGCACCAAGCTCTTATGGCTCGTATTCAGCACTTATGACTGCAAATACTGCAATATTGAAAAAAAGGAAATCCCGAAACTCTACAAGCCTGATTATATCAAAAGAGGACTCAGAGTTGTTCTTGTAATGAACGGCCTTCTTGCCGGACCTCAGATAAATCTTGAACCTGCAAAAATTGCCAACCTGAAAAAATACAACCTGACAGCTTACGGAGAAACCGCTAATTATTCAGCATATGGATATCTCAAGTCTCAGACACAATTCGACAAATTTATAAATGACGGATATCCTGTAAATGTCTTTATTGATACAAAAACAATGGAGATACTTGATTATTTTGAAGGCTGGGCCGAAGCAGGAGACACTTCCGTTACCGAAGAATATGATAAGTTTATAAACTTCATGCTTGACTATTTATAAATGAGATATCTTATTATTTTGTTGATTGGAATTCTGCTGTCAGCCGGTTGTGCGACAGCAGGTACCGGCGGTGAAAAATCTACAGAAAATCCAGAAAAGACCGGTAAGACAGCTAATTCCGCTCCTTCAGGAAACTTTACGCTGGATCTCGAAAAGATCGACGGAAGCAGTTTCAGCTTTTCAGAGATCAAAGGTAGAAAACATCTTCTGGTTTCCTTCTGGGCCACATGGTGCGAGCCATGCAAGGCGGAATTGCTTAAACTTACCGAAATATATCCGGAATTTTCAGATAACTTTGAATTTGTTGCTGTTTCGATCGACACTGAGGATATGATGGATAAGGTGAATCAGTTCTCTGTTGAAAACTCCATACCATTTCCAGTGCTTGTCGACCCGGCTGGAAACACTGTTTCAAAACTTATTCCAGGAGGAGACACCGTCCCGTATTTAATTATTGTGAATAAAAACGGAGAAATCGTTTCAAAACACAGCGGATATAAATCGGGCGACGAAGAAAGTTTAAAAAAAGAACTGGTAGAGCTTCTTTCAAAATGAAAAATTCTGTCATACTTATCTGCTTCATTCTTTTGCTGTTCTTTTCATATATATCTGCAGAAGAAAAGAAAAATGAAGAAGTTACATGGAAATTCTACACAAAGAACAAATCATACATGTATCTGGATTATAAAGCGAAAGATGGTTCACAGAAAGATTCTTTCGGGGTGCTGTCGACCGAGGATTTTACTGAATCGAAATATACAAACTATTCTTTCGGACTGAGAAAAACCTTTCTAGTCTTTTCAAAAAAAAATTATGATGACTCTATGCTCGATCATAATTATCAATACAGTAATGAGCTTTTCAATCACAGCTGGGAACAGTGGCTTGACAGAATTTATTTTAAAGGTCAATGGAAACCGGTTGAGTTTACTGTCGGCGATTTTTATGAAAGTATGAACCGCGGCATGGCTTTCTCGATGAAAAACGACCCTGTTTATGGTGATAATTCGATCCGTGGGGGAAATATTACTTCCTCATTCAAAAGTTTTCAGCTAAAAGCATTTGGCGGAAGGGCGAATCCGCAGATCAGGGACAAAGCCACATTTCAGAGAATGCGGGAAACCGATGACTGGCTTGCCGGATTTGAAGGCGGATATAAATGGAAAAAAGCCGAATTCGGTGTTCAGTACGGCTACGGGAACTACGGAAAGTATAACCTCGGCAGGAAAAATGAAAAAAACGCATCCTTAAAAAGCTGGGTAGAGAGTGAAAAAGAATTTCATTTTACAGGAGCTTATATCGCCCTGAAAAATCCTTTTCCTGGATTTACTTATTATGCCGGAGCCGTCTATGTGCCTTATGCTTATGAAAACACTATTCTGAAAGACAGTTACTTCGGAGAAATGCAGCCTGGAACAGTTGAAAAGACTGACCTTGACAATGCTGCTGCATTCTATTCCTCAGCACTTTATTTTTTCGATTTCGGAAAAAAGAAAAGCAGGCTCACATTCAAGCTGGAAGGAAAGTTTTACAACAAATATTTTCTTAATTACACCAGAATGGAAGATACCAATTATAAAAGAAGATATTTCAACCCACCGACCCTTCTTCCTTCAGACCTCGAAATTGATAACGAATTTGACACATGGGCCGTCGGAGGAAGAATATCATTAAATGATAAAAGTCTTACAAAAGCTAAGTACAATATTGATTTTGTCAAAGGTGATTCTCTCGATAATAAAGATGCCGTGCCTTCATACCGTTCAGACATAGGTGGCAACTTTTCATATCAGAAAGAAGATTTCTGGTATCTTGCCGGAAGCGGAGAAAAGGATTTCGGCAAAGTGTCATTTTCGGCAAACATCGGATATCATTCTGTTAAAGGCAATTTCAATGAAAATGAGGCTGCCGACAACCGTCAGTGGCTTATGGCCGGATTGCATGTGAGCGGCTTTGTTTCCAAACTTTCCATTAAATTCACAAATGATTACTATTTAAAAAATATGAAACTTGCCGGAAATCAGGAATTTGACAACGCAAATGAACTGAAGACTGTACTTGATGTTTCGTGGGATAAAAAATACTTCTTTGCAATTAAAAACACTTATTGGCACAATGAAAATCCGGGTGACAAATCTCAAAACTGGTATACCGGAGGTTCTGTAGGGTACAGATATGACTCTCTGAGACTTTATCTTTTCGGAGGACTTGAAAAAGGCGGGCTTTCCTGCGATGGTGGAATGTGTCGCTATCTTCCCGATTTTAAAGGCGTAAAAGCGGAGCTTGACATTTCATTATGATAATCAATTACCTCAATAAAATCCCTGTGTTAAACGAATCTTTCATATTTAAGACAGCTGTAATAATCGGTGATGTAACTATCGGAAAACATTCCAACATCTGGTTTGGAACTGTATTAAGAGGCGATGTAAACAGCATTATTATCGGTGAACGGACCAACATTCAGGACAATGCGACAGTCCATGTTACAACAGAATTTTTTCCGACAACTATAGGAAATGAAGTTACGATAGGTCACAATGCTGTTATACACGGATCTGTTATTGAAGACTGCGTGCTTATTGGAATGGGAGCCGTGCTGCTTGACGGCTGTCATATTAAGAAAAACTCAATAATTGCAGCCAATTCGGTATTGCGGAGCGGAACAGAGATACCGGAAGGGGTTCTTGTTGCCGGCAACCCTGCAAAAATCAAACGGGATGTCACAGAAGAGGAACTTGCCGGACTGGAAAGGTCTGCTTCCAATTATGTCCGGTATTCTTTCAACTATTTGACTTATTCGCCGGATTCGATATATTCTTCTGATGAAATTAAGGCTGTGGTTGAAAAACTTCGAATTGATATATTAAGGAGCTTTAAATGAGAAAAGTATTACTGCTTGTTTCCTTTATGATTTTTGCTTTTACTGTCACTGCACAGGAAAAAGATCGTCTTCTTACTGTAATCTTTACAAATGATGCACATGGTATGGCCTGGAAATTCGATGAATCAGGCAATCCTGGCATAGGCGGTCTGGCGGCACAGAAAACACTTATTGATAAAATTAAAGCTGAAGTACAGGGTAAAGGTGGAGACATTCTCATACTGAGTGGCGGCGACATTACTCTCGGTGATCCCAGAAGCAATGTGTGTGAAAACATGCCTATGATAAACGGTATGAATTTAATCGGTTATGATGCAATGGCTATCGGAAATCATGAATTTGATTTCGGCCTTGAGGTTTTTCATAAAATGAAAGATGAAGCAAAATTTCCGTTCTTAAGTGCCAATATTTATGAAGAAGGCGGAACAAAAGCTGTCGGAAAAGATTATATTGAAAAGAAGTTTGACGATGGACTTTCTGTTGCTGTTCTCGGTCTCACAACAAGAGAAACCGAACAGATCACAAATCCCGGTCTTTTCGGAAATCTTGTTATGACAGATCCTCTTCTTGAAGCTAAAAACAGAGTTCCTATGCTGAAAAAGAAAAATGACATCGTAATAGTTCTCAGTCATCTGGGTTTTTATGATACAGAAAAAAGCTTTGATGGTTTTTACGGAGATAATTATCTTCCCAAAACTGTTGCAGGAATAGACCTCATTGTTGGAGGACACACACAGAAACACCTGTCAAATCCTGTGAAAATAAATGATACTTATATTGTTCAGACAGAAGGTCTTGGCAAATGGGTTGGAAGATTTGATATTTATATGAGCGGAAAGAAAATCGTAAAAACAGACTATAAACTTTACCCTGTTAATTTAAAAGAGAAGAAAGTAAAAGGCGATAAAGTTACTTACGAGCTGATCGGCGAGCCGATTGAAGAAAACAGATCCATGCTTGAAATGCTCAACGGTTTCAAATGCACTTTCTCAAACAAACAGCTCGGGAAACTTGATTCAGATCTTATCGGCGAACTTGAAATATCCAGAAATCAGGAAACTGAACTTGGAAATATCATCACCGATGCGATCCGTGAAAAAACAAAATCGGAATTTGCTTTTATCAATGCAGGCAGTATCAGACAGGGCATTCAAAAAGGCGCTATAACTGAAAAAGATGTTTACAGTGTATTTCCATTCAACGATACAGTTTTTATAGCAGAACTTACAGGACTTCAGATTCAGGAACTGCTTGATATATTTGCAGAAAAAGGTGCCGGATCGCCTGGTTTTCTTCAGGTTTCAGGACTTTCTATAAAAATATATAAGGGATCTGCTCTTGATGTCAAAATAGGCGGACAGCCTCTTGATAAAAAAAGAAAATACAAAGTTGCATTCAATTCATTCATTGCAAACGGCGGGGATGGATATACTATCCTTAAAAATCTTACTGCAAAAAAAGACACCGGATATCTCGTTGCTTCAATTCTTGTTGATGTGCTTAAAGCAAAAGGAAATTTCGGCAAAACTGAATTAGACCGCATAAAACTTGTTAAGTAACTTTCTTCAATCCTTCCAATTACTTAAAGGTATCTGATGAAGAAGATCATTGGAATGGGAAATGCACTTGTTGATGTTCTTGTAACTATTCCTGATGACAGAATTCTAAATGAACTCGGTCTGTTAAAAGGCAGTATGCGTCTGGTTGACACCACATTCAGCGACAGGGTTATCAGTTTTGTCAACGGATTTTCAAAGTCTGTTCAAAGTGGAGGAAGCGCTTCAAATACCATTCACGGATTGTCAAGACTGGGTAGAGAATGTGCTTTCATCGGAAAAATATCGGACGATGAATTCGGCAGGATATTTAAAGAGGATCTTTTAAATTGCAACATAAAACCCATGCTTTTTACGGATGAAACTCCTACAGGAAAAGCTGTGGCTCTTATATCACCTGATTCGGAAAGGACTTTTGCCACATATCTTGGAGCTGCCGTTAAACTTTCTCCTGGCGAGATCACACCTGATCTTTTTCAAGGCAGTCAGTATTTCCACATTGAAGGTTATCTTGTTCAGGATCACGAACTTATTGAAAAAGCCCTCAAAACAGCTCACGATCTCAGACTTGTAACTTCTCTTGATCTTGCAAGTTTCAACATTGTCGGAGAAAACCTCGAATTTCTCAATTCGCTAATAAAAAAATATGTCAATATTGTTTTTGCAAATGAAGAAGAGTCTATAGCTTTTACAGGACTTTCTTCTGATGAAGGTGTTAAAAGAATTGCCGAAATATGCGATATTGCTATTGTAAAGACCGGTGCTGAAGGATCTATTATTGCATCAGGAAATGAAATATATAATGTCGCCCCTTTTAAAGTTAAACCGGTTGACACTACAGGAGCCGGAGATCTTTATGCTTCAGGTTTTCTATTCGGTCTTATGAACGGATCTTCTCTTGCTGAATCAGGAAAGATCGGATCATTTCTTGCAGCAAGAGTTATCGAAAAAGTCGGTGCAAAAATTCCGGCAGAAGAATGGGCTGAAATAATAAATGAAATGGGGCGGATATGAATATTTTTACTATTTTCCTCATTTTTGCCATTATATTCAATGCAGGTGCAAATATTTTGATGAAAGCCGGAGTTACTCATGATCCGGTCAAAATGGAAAACGGTATTTCGGCGTTTATTTTAAGCTACCTCACAAACTGGCAGCTGATGGCAGGACTTGTATTTTTCGGAATTGCACTTGTTTTTTACACAAAGGCCTTGGAAAAATTCAACCTTTCTATCGCCTACCCTTTAATGACTTCTTGCGGACTTATAATAGTCACTCTCTGGTCTGTTTTCATCTTTCAGGAAAAGCTGAACCTTTATCAGACCGGCGGATTATTTATGATTATAGGTGGAATATGGATGTTAAATGTAAACTGATCCTTTTTCTTATTCTGGGACTTTTCTT
The DNA here is from genome assembly GCA_035354435.1 of bacterium. Lineage (GTDB taxonomy): Bacteria > UBP6 > UBA1177 > UBA1177 > UBA1177 > JAKLDO01. The sequence goes on along the minus strand of DAOQAY010000031.1, from coordinate 9,601 downwards.
TTCCTCCTGTACTTACAGTAAGGCAAGGAAATTCAAGGATGTTCCGGAAAGCGAATTTGATGTTGAAGATATGAATCTAAATGAGAATTTCAAGGAAATATCTGTCGGTGAAAACACTTACATTATTGGTGTCGGAGATGAAATAAAGATCAGCATTTACCGCAATCCTCAGGACAGCTCACAAGCCACTGCAATGGGAGAAGTGTTCGGAAATGCCGTTGATGAGAACGGAGAGATCAATGTCCCGTTGGTAAAATATGTGAAAATAGCAGGACTTTCAAGACATGAGGCTACTGAAAAACTTGAGAAATTATACGAACAGTATATTAAAGAACCCCATATAATGCTTGATGTTGTAAAATTTGAAAGCAAGTTCTACTATGTAACAGGAAATGTAAAAAACGCAGGCAAACATCCGATCAAAATAAACACCAATTTTCTTGAAGCCGTTACCGAAATGGTTCCTTCTACAACTGAAAATCATTCCGTTGAATTTGTGTATCTGAAAAGAGGTGAAACTGTTCTGCCGATAAGTGTCAGCGATGTGGCAACAGGTGCTGTTGACTATTCAAAATACTATCTTTCTGACGGAGACATATTTTATGTTCCTGCGCCAAGTGCAAACAGGGCATATATTCTCGGCGAAGTGAAAAGACCGGGGGCATATGAGATCAATACCGGAAAATACACGCTTCTCGATCTTGTTGCTGATGCCGGAGGACTTACACCTCCATACAGTTCCGAGGGACGGATATATCTGGTAAGACAGAGCGGAAACAAACATCTTCTCGTAAAAGTTCACTTTGATGAAATATTTTCAGGGAAAGCCGGATCTTTAAGACTTATGCCTGGAGACAGAGTTTATGTTTCACCTACTGTTCTTACAAGCTACAACAGGATCATTCAGCAGCTTCTGCCAACCTTCCAGTTACTTAATTCCGCAACAAGTACTTACAAGGCCTGGAAAACCATGCCATGACCTCAAAAATTGCCATAATTGATGTGAGTTCTTACATCTTCAGGGCTTTTCATGCACTTCCTCCTATGACGGCTCCCGATGGATCTCCCGTAAATTCTATATACGGCTTTATTTCGATGTTCTTGAAAACCATGGGAAGATTCGAAGGATATTCTGTTGTTGCGGCACTTGACAGCGGCAGTGAAACTTTCAGAAAAAAGAAATTCCCAGCTTACAAAGCTAATAGAAAAGAAGTCGATCCTGACCTCAAGAGTCAGTTCAAGTTCATTAATGAAATGCTTGATGCATTGAATATTCCGAGACTTGTCAAACCGGGATTTGAAGCTGACGACATCATTGCATCAATAGTCCGCAACAACCCGGATTCGCAGATAGTTATAATTTCTTCAGATAAGGATCTTACCCAGTTGATAGAAGAAGGACGCGTGATCCTATATGACGGAATGAAAGACAAATTTATCGACTCTGCCGCAGTAAAGGAAAAATTCGGTGTCGAACCTGAAAAAATGAAGGATTTTCTTTCTCTCACCGGTGACAGTTCTGACAACATTCCCGGACTTCCGGGAGTAGGACCTAAAACAGGAGCACTGCTTCTGAATGAATTCGGCACAATAGATGAACTGTATAAAAATATTGATAAGCTTAAACCTGCAATAAAAATAAAGCTTGTCGATTTTCGGGAACAGCTTGAAATATCAAGAGAGCTCGTAAAACTTGAATACTCGATCGATACCGGTTCCGAGTTTCAGACAATATGGGAAAATGTCAATCCGGCACTTTTTCGTGATCTTGCATTAAAACTGGGGTTCAGATCACTTCTGAAAAAGACCGGACTTGACACATTTCAACCTTCGAATAATGAACCTGAAAAAGAATCTTCCATTCTGACAGAGCTTGAACCATGGATAGAAAAAGATTTCATCCCCGGTGAGGGTGAGGAATATTTCGGTCTTTTTAGTGAAGGAAAGTTTTTTCTGGGATCGAACGGACACTATTATAATTTTGAACTTTCTGACATTCCTGAAGAAACAAAAGTCTATTCGTGGGAAATCAAAGAATTCCTGAACTATCCTTTCCCCAAACAGACAAAATTCACCGATCTTCAGATAGCTTACTTCTGTCATGACAGCGGCAGACATGATTACAGCATGAACAGCATCTCTTCTCTGATCGGAATTAAACCTGAAGAACCTTCAACCATAGGTGAAAAATTCTCATTCCTTTCGGGACTGAAAACAAAGATTTCATCAATGGAAGATCGCAACTATTTGATCAATGATATTGAAATGCCGCATCTTGAGATCGTCAGGAATATGGAAATCAACGGAATTCAAGTAGATAAAGATAAACTGGTCGAAATAAAAACTGAATTCACTCAAATATTGTCTATCCTGTCCGAAAAGATCAATGAATTCACAGGTCCTGATTTTAATCCCAATTCTCCCAAACAGCTTGGCGAAGTGCTTTTCGAAAAACTCGGGCTTCCCCACGGTAAAAAAACAAAAAGCGGATTCAGTACCGATCATAAAACTTTGACCGATCTTGCAGATTCGAATGTACATCCTCTTCCAGGATTGATAATAAAAAACAGAGAATATTCAAAGCTGATATCAACATATCTGGATCCTATCTTTTCTAAAACCGGATCTGACGGAAGACTGAGAACAACTTTTATTGTCACGCATGCTTCAACCGGCAGACTCGCCAGCAGAGAACCGAATCTCCAGAATATTCCGGTAAAAACAGAAGAAGGCAGGAAAATCCGCGAAATATTCATCGCACCTGTTGGGAAGGAACTGCTTTCACTTGATTACAGCCAGATCGAACTCAGAATACTTGCATCTCTGAGTAAAGAACCTGAACTTATAAACGCTTTCAGGAACGGAGAGGATATTCATACAAAAACCGCCAGCGCAATTTTCCAGACATTTCCCGAACTTGTCGATCCATCAATGAGAAGACACGCCAAAGCTGTAAATTTCGGGATAATTTACGGAATGCAGGCATTTAAACTGTCTCAGGATACGGGCGTTGACATCGGTTTTGCAAAGAAATATATCGACAATTACTTCGAGTTTTATCCTAAGGTAAAGATTTTTATTGATTCGATAATAGACCAGGCAAAAAGGACCGGATCTGTTGAAACAATAATGAAAAGGAACCGGTTTATCCCCGAAATATCAAACTCGAATAAAAATATTGTGAAGTCAGGCGAAAGAATGGCTGTAAATACCGTCATACAGGGTTCAGCTGCGGACATTATAAAAATAGGAACTATCGCTGTTCACAAAATGCTTGAAGAAAAATATCCGGATGCGAAGATACTTCTTCAGATACACGATGAACTTATAATTGAAATACCTGAGAATAATCGCAATATTGCCATTGACTGTTCAAACGCCATGATAAGTGCCGGAAATATCATCGATGTTCCTCTTGAAGTCAATTTTTCAACAGGAAAATGCTGGGCTGATCTAAAATAGATTTCTGAATTTCCCGTCCATCTAAAAACTTGAAATTATAAACCATACTGATATATTCTCCCTGTTCTGTGATTTGATTGATTTTTTTTGGAGGATTGTAATGGACCGAATTATTATCTTGATGACCGTTTTTTTCTGTTTCAGTCTTTTTGCTCAGGAACCGGCACTTGTTCCTGTAGCTCCGGCAAATGAGAAAAAGGAAGAGAAAAAAGAAGAAAAAAAGGAAGAAAAAAAAGAAGAAAAGAAAAACGAATATCAGGATCTTTATCAGCAATACCTGAATAAATACAATCAGGATGCCAAACAGACACCATCAAATACTACTGCGACTCCTGCTGTTGAACCTGCAAAAACGACTCCTACAGAACCGACTCCGGTACCTGTACAGACAGTAGAAAACACAGCACCTGTTACAGTTGAACCGGTGCAGACTGTTGAACAGACTCCTGCACCTGAAGTAGTTAAAGAAGTTGTTCCTATTGCACCCTTTGTGATAAAGCCTTATTTTTATATTCAGGGGTTCGGAAGTTTCTCAAACGGAGTTAAAATATTCGGAACAGATTCTCTTTCATCAAGCTGGAAATTCGCTCTTGACAACGCAATTATCGACCTTAAAGGCGGTAATAAAATGTTTGATGCCAGAATACTGCTTGATTTTGCAAGAGGACTCAGCACAGAAAAGGTTGTTGTGATCAATTATGATCATGATTCTTCGATTCCTACTGATTCAAACAACCCGCTTGAAACCGAAATTCCTCAAAATCAGCCGAACGCTCTTGATATTCTTGAAGATGTATCCTTAAAGTTTACACATCCCTCAGTAAGAAAAGGCGGATTCGGTATGAATGTCGATCTTCAGGCAGGAAAGTTCAATATGCCTTTCGGAATTGAAACTCTTTATGCTAATGAACTGACATTTACCAGCAATTCATATATGAATGGAGCTTTTATGGCTGGCGGATTTAATGATCTGGGTCTTACTCTGGGTCTTGATTTCCTTCTTTCTAACGACATGGATCTCGCATTAAAACTTATGCTTTTCAACGGTTCAAACGAAAATCTTCTTGACGGACAGGATAAATTTCAGGATCCGGCTTTCGGTTTTGATCTGAGATATACCCTTAAAAAAGATTTTTATGCCACGGCGGCAATTTCTTTCATTTTTGGAAGTGCTTACCACGATTATAATGAAACAATTAAGGATGGTATTTTTAAAACAACAAACAATACATATCTTGATGAAAGCACCATGACCGAAGATAACCTTATCACTAAAGAAGACTTTATAATCAACAAAAAGAACCTCCTTCTTACAATTGGTCTTGATCTCGGATACAACTTCAACAAAAATATTTCACTCGGTCTTATGTCGCAGTTCACCCTTTCACACAGAGAGATATTCAATCCGTTAAGAAAAGATGCTGACGGAAATGACTATATTGATGCCAACAGTGTATTAAATAATGAAGGTCGTGGCGACCCGCTGAGATTCCTCAGAGACGGCAGTACAAACTTCTGGGGCAGCAGTTATTACACGACATGGGGAATTTTTGCAGCACCTTATGCTAAAATATACATGTTTGATATTCTTGCCAGAATCAGCTACAACAAAGCTCCTTACCTTTACAACTTCCTAGAAGACAGCAGCAACTCGACTCTTGCATTCGATTTTAATGTTGTCTACAGATTTTCCGATTACGGATCTCTTGCACTGAACTATACTTTTGTAAGAGAATCTATTAACAAATACGACAAAGAATACAACACTCTTTACGGTTTAAGTGAATTCGATTATCTTAAAGACACCTACAATCACAATACCATAATGCTTAATCTTTGCGTAACCTATGATTTTCTCTGGGAAAAGAATTAGTTAGATATCTTCTTCGGTGATCTTTCTGTAAATAGTCCTTTGTGATACATCAAGCAATTCGGCAGCCTTTACCTTATTACCGTCCGTAAATCTGAGAGCGGCTGCAATAACCTCTTTTTCAAGTTCCTTCATTGTCTTCTGTCCTATCTTGAAAGTTATGACCGGCGCTTCTTCTTCAACCTGACTTACAGAAACTTCCGGAGCGTTGGGCAGCTTTCCTGAAGAAAGAATAAATCTTGCGATATAATTTTCAAGCTCCCTCACATTGCCTTTCCATTCCATTCTAGTGAGATCTCTTATAATGCTGCCATCAGGGTGAACTGCCTGTTTTTTATACTGACTGCTCAGTTTTTCAACAAAATGTCTGATCAGAACCGGAATATCCTCTCTCCTCTCTCGCAATGGCGGAATAACGAGAGGAAAAACGGAAAGTCTATAATAGAGATCCTCTCTGAAATTGCCCTTGTCAATTTCTTTTTTCAAATCCTTGTTAGTTGCCGCAATAACCCTGACATCTGCAAAAACAGGAATGGCACTTCCGACCGGAAGATATTCCTTTGATTGCAGAAATCTCAGAAGTTTTGACTGCAGATTCAAAGGCATGTCGCCGATTTCATCGATAAAAAGAGTTCCTCCTTCAGCAGCACCGATATATCCGGGACTGTTTTTTTCAGCTCCGGTAAAGGCTCCTTTTTTATATCCAAAGAGCTCGGATTCCATCAATGATTCATTTACGGCGGCGGCATTGAATGCGACAAAAGACCTTCCGGCACGATTGCTTTCCCGTAAAACATGCCTTGCCAGCAGTTCCTTTCCGGTGCCGCTTTCACCTATTATCAGAACAGTTTCATCTGTTTTCGCCAATTCAGAAGATGTTTCAATCAATTTTTCCATTGATTGACTTACGAAAATCATTTCATATCTGTCTATTCTGATTGTTTTGATCTCATTTCTAAGTCTTATGTTCTCCTGAATTACAGAAGCATGTTCTATCGCCTTAGTCACCTGCTGAAGAAGCACTTTAAAATTGACCGGTTTTGTCAGAAAATTATATGCACCCTTCTGCATTGCCTTAACAGCAGTTTCAACATTACCATAAGCCGTTATCATTATTACAGGAATATCTGAATTAAGATCTCTCACAGCATCAAGAATATCAATTCCGTCAAATCCACCCGGAAGAGCGAGATCAGTAATGATAAGTGAAATATCCCGGTCAAGCTCTTTAATGATCTTCAATCCTTCCATTGCAGTTGAAGAAGTCATTACAGTATACCCCGATTTGGAAAGAATAAGCTTCATCGTATCAAGCAGGGATTTTTCATCATCAATCACAAGAATCTTTTTGTTCATATTGAAACCTCTCAGACTGATATTCAATCTTTTTTGTGATTCTAACTGTTATCGTTTTTTACTGCAAGTGATTTCTTGAAAACACTGTCTGTTTGTCATATAATCCTTTCTAGAAATTATTGGAGGTAATTTAATGCGTAGATTGCTTTTAGCATTACTTATGTTTTTGGGTGTTTTATTCATCTGTTCATGCAGCGATTCAAAGCCTGATCAGGTAGAAATTACAATAACGATCAATCATGAGGAAGGTGTTAACTGCCAGACATATCTTGCCGACTATTACGAAGTTGTTCTTTTTGATTCAATGCAAAGAAAAGTGGACACAAAAAAAACCGATTGTTCTGACGGGATAAGCGAACTGTCACTCTTTGCTGAAAAAGGTGAGTATTATTTCACGGTTTCATTAAAAGATACTGCCGGTTCGATTAAAAGTTATGGATCAGGTATTGCAGATGCTTCACAGTCCGATGTTGCAGTAACTGTTGACATGGCTGAATTCAAGGGAGCTGTGACTTTTTCCTGGAACAGCACTGATTGTGAAAACTATGACATCTCAATTTTTAAATTTAGTTTGTTGAAAGACGGTACAAGTGTCAGTGCAGTGATATGGGGAAAAGAAACCGATATTTCTGAATATGAGATAAACTGCGAATCTGAATCTTTTGAAGTTGTAAACATTGATGCAGGCAAATATTCAGCCAAGGTTGACGCTTTCAGACTTACAGATTCCCAAAACCCTAGAATCACTTATAATATCCCAAGATTTATGATGGTTTCAGGTCAGACCGCCATTGTTAAAATGAATGATTCAAAAGAGATTACCGTTTCTGATCTCTATTTATCATGGGAATTTGACAGTAAAAGCATCTCAACATGCTCTGATGCAGGAATTACTACCGTTGTGGCTTCACTTATATCAGATGATGATACTTTAACTCTTGCAGCTGACTGTGATAATGAATTCCCTCCGTTCAAATTCTATGATATACCTGAAAACACTTACGAAATCCTTTTGAGAGGAATGGATAGCTCTGAAAATACACTTTTTGAAACCTCAAAAGAAATTGAAATAAAAAAAGGGGCTATCGGAAAAGAGGCGCTTAAAGAAAGCATTTATTTGAAGGAAAAATAACCCTTAAGGAGTTAGATATGCTGACAAATTCACAGCTTAAGAAGCTTAAAGACATGCTTATGGCCGAACTCAAGGAACTCGAAGAAAGAAATCGTGAAAAGGTCAATGACCTTGAAAATGAAAACGATTCAGAAACCTTTCATGGAGATGAAGCGGATCAGGCTACATTTCTTGAACAGAGGAACAGAATTCTGCGACTTCGGGACAGAGACAGGAAACTTTCCAACAAGATTCAGGAAACTCTTCAGAAAATTGAAAATGGAACTTACGGCGTCTGCGAGTCCTGCGGATGCGACATTGCTTTTGCAAGATTGAAACTGAGACCGGTCGCCTCTCTTTGTATTGAATGCAAACAGGAAGAAGAGGAACGGGAAGAAAGAGATAAAATTTTTAAGCGTCGCTGAGAAATCAAATGAAATATGCCATTATTCCTTCGGCAGGACTTGCCACAAGATTTCTGCCTGCATCAAAGTGTGTTCCTAAAGAATTATTTCCGGTTCTTGATAAACCGGCAGTTCAATATGTTGTTGAAGAAGCTGTTTCAGCAGGCATGAATTCTGTTGTGTTTGTTTCCGGTGCTGGAAAGGAATCTATTTTAGATCATTTTGATACAATCAATCCTAAATTTTTTGCCGGGGAATTAAATACCGATATCAGAAACAAAGTTGACAACCTCGATTTGATGATAGATGTGGTGTCAATAAGACAGAAAAAACCTCTTGGTCTCGGACATGCTGTTTTGAAAGGTGCCGAACTTGTTAATGGCGAAGCTTTCTCTGTACTTCTGCCTGACATGCTTATTCTTCCGAAATATCCTCAAAATTCAGAATCATCAATGTGCCAAATGGCTGATCTGCACAAAAAAACAGGGAAATCTGTTATTGCTTTAATGCATGTTCCTGACGAACTTCGCAATAAATACGGCATTGTAGAAGGAATCCAAATTGAAAAGAACATTTTTAAAATTACAAAAATGCTCGAAAAACCCGGGATTAGCGAAACATCTTCAAATCTTGCTATTGTCGGCAGATATATTTTTACATCGGCAATTATTGATATTATAAAGCAGACTCTTCCCGGAAAAGGCGGGGAAATTCAATTAACAGATGCAATCGTGAAACTTTCCTCCATTGACGATGTTTTCGGATTGGTTATTGATGATCTCAGCCTGATTTTTGACACAGGCAGTATTGAAGGACTGATAATGGCAAATTCATATCTTGCCGCATCTACATTCCCCGGATTTAAAAAATCATTACTAGAACTTTTGGAGAAACATTCTTGAAAATTCCAATCACTTTTTTTATTCTTTTTATGCTTCTGCCTAATTCCTCCAGTATTATTAAAAATATGATAGAAGCTGTCTACATTCCTGAAAATAACATTAAAATTGAAGGACATGATCAGAACAATGAAAAAATAGTTCTGACATACAACAGGTCAAACAATGTTCTGACAAAAACGACCGGCACCAATTCCAAACCTGAAAAAATCAAAGAAATTGATCTTTTTCTCAGACTCTTTTTCTTTACCGCTGAACAAATGAATAAAGAAACAGTTTCCAAAGTTGCGAATGATATGACAGAAATCCTTAAAAAGAACGGCATTGATACTTCAAAATCCACCCCTTCAGCTTCTTCGAATAATGGCTTTGCAGGAATAAGTATAGGAAAAGAAAAAAGGTTTGATACTGCTAACGAACTTGTTCTTTTTAAAAATTCGTATCTGCCGGCTATGCTGATCATCGGTAAAAGAAAATATGTGTTTTCTGATTATCACAA
>DAOQAY010000030.1:0-25690 GCA_035354435.1 bacterium | reverse complement strand
ACTGCTAAAACTGGCGGAAGTACGACGGCGTATAATACGGTTTCCAGCTATACACAGACCTGGAATGGCAGCGCCTGGATTCCTGTAGAAGACACTATTACAGAATATAACCCGACTCCGAGCGCTACTTCATGTCAATATACCTGTGCTGAGAATTACTCATGGGATGGATCAGCATGTGTTTTTGCAGATAGAATTTATACATGTCCGGCAAAGCCGGCAGTCGGAACAGAGTGGAATCTTGTTGACCGTTACGCCCAGACATGGAACGGAACAGCATGGGTTCCTGCTGATGATGCATCAACTGATTACGGCACAACTCCGACTGTAACGGAATGCCGCTATAAATGTGCTGCGAATTACACATGGAACGGCTCATCTTGTGCTCCGGACACGCAGACTTTTACCTGTGCTGCAAAACCGGTAAATTCAGAATGGAATACCGTTTCAAGCTATACGCAGACATGGAACGGAACAGCATGGGCTCCCGCCGACAGTGTAACAACTTTCAATGCAACAGGAAGTTCCACAGAATGCAGATTCAAATGTCTGACCAATTATACATGGAACGGCTCAGCATGTGTTGCAGATACACAGACTTTTAATTGTGTTGCCAAACCGGCAACCGGAACTGAATGGAACACTGTTTCAAGCTATACACAGACATGGAACGGCAGTGCGTGGGTTCCTGCTGATACAACAACAGCCTACAGCACAACAGGAAGTACAACGGCATGCCGTTATAAATGTGCAACAAATTATACATGGAACGGATCAGTGTGTGTTGCAAATACCCGGACTTTTACCTGTGCTGCCAAGCCGGGTTCTTCTACAACAGTCTGGAACACTGTTTCAAGCTATACGCAGACATGGAACGGGACAGCATGGGCTCCTGCTGACAGTGTAACAGCTTACAATGCAACTTCCAGTTCAACAGAATGCAGATACACCTGTGCCGTAAACTATACATGGAACAGCAGCAGCAGCACATGCGTTGCAGATACGCGGATATACACTTGTCCCGATCTGCCTGAAGCCGGAACAGTATACAACACTGTAGGTGTATATGCTCAGACCTGGAGCGGATCAGCATGGCTGCCGGCGGATGATCCTACAACAGAATATAATACAACAGCATCCAACACGGAATGCCGTTACATTTGTGCTCCGGACTATCACAGATATGACGGAGCTTGTGTGTCAAATACAAGAACATATTCCTGTGCTGCCAAACCCGGAACCAAATTCAGTACAGTTTATAACACAGTTTCTTCTTATACACAGACATGGGTCAGCGGAACCACTTATACTCCGGCAGATGATCCGTTAACAGACTATAATACAGTCTCAAGCACCACTTCCTGCCGTTATAAATGCGGAACCGGATATGCGTGGAACGGAACTGCATGTATAAATACAAGAACTTATACTTGTGCTGCTAAACCAGGCGGATCGTCGACCGTTTACAATACTGTCTCCAGTTATACACAAAACTTGATCTATTCGGATCTGCTTCATGACTGGATCTGGTCGCCGCGTGATGACTCAACGACAGACTATAACGAGACAGAAACAACAACAGCCTGCCGTTATAAATGTGCCGCAAATTATACATGGGACGGCACTGCCTGTGTTGCAGAAAAAAGACAGATAGGTTCAGCTACTACTGACGATGGTTCCTCTGTGTATACTGATTCTCTTGGAAATACATATGTTGCCGGAACTACTTTGGGGGATTTCGACGGGCATATCAGTTCGGGTGGCGCTGATGCTTTACTGGTTAAATGGAATGCAGATGGAACAAAGGCATGGTCAAGACAATGGGGCTCAACTGCAGATGATTACGCAAAAGGTGTTGCCGTTGATTCCACTGGCAATATTTATGTTACTGGACGCACAGGTGGAACTCTTTCCGGAGCTACAAGCCTGGGAGGAATTGATGCATTTTTAACGAAGTTTAACAGTTCGGGAGCACTTCAGTGGAACGCACAGGTTGGCTCCACATTAGCTGATTATGGTGCAGGTGTAGCAATAAATAACGCAAATGATGTTTTTATAACAGGATATCAAAATACGGCTTCAAACGGCTATGATGTTTTTGTTGCAAAATGGTTTTCAAATGGAACATATTCAACAAAAAAGGTGTTCGGAACATCATCCAATGATGTTTCTTATTCTATCAAAATAGACTCTACAGGAAACTCAATAATCACTGGATACACCGCTGGAAGCATGAACGGAACAAATCAAGGTGGATCAGATGCCTTTGTTTTAAAGATCGCTGCTGATATGACCACGGTTACTTGGGCAAAACAACTCGGTACTGCCGGCACAGATATCGCAAAAGGAGTAGATTTTGATTCCTCAGATAATATCTATATAACCGGTTACTCAAACGGGGCATTTGATGGACAGACAAACGCTGGGAATTATGATGTTTTTGTCACAAAATACAGCAATTCCGGAACAAAGCAGTGGACGACTCTTTTCGGTACAGCCAATGCAGATTATGGATATACGATAGATGTCGATTCTTCAGGAAATATTCTGGTCGCTGGAGGAACCTACGGCTCTTTCAACGGTTATACAAATGCAGGCAGCGCTGATGCCTTTATGTCAAAATTAGATTCTGTTGCCGGTGTTGCAAACTGGACAAAACAGTTCGGAACGGCACTTGACGAAGAAATTTTCGGTATATCAGCCAATTCAACCAGCGTTGCGGGATGTGGATATACTACTGGAACAATGGCAGGTTCAAATGCCGGTGGACCAGATATGATTCTCATAACTACTCCGAACAACTGATTTTCAGAAACTAAATTCAATCAATTCCGGATAAAATTCTTAAAAATTGTTCATATTCAAAATTTTCTGTAGAATACATTTTTAATTTTTATGGTAGGCAGCCATGGAAAACAAAAATGCTCTCGAAAAGAACTTTCTCAAGTTTCCTTATGAGCTGTTCAATGTCGTGTTTTCACAGAGAAGCTTCATCGACATAAACAGGCTCAATGTGCACGACGAGCAGACTGCGATAAGCTACATGAGGAATTACGGGTATGACATCATCAATCCGGTGATGAAAGAGAAAGTGTCTGCTATACTGGCGGAGGCTAAGCTGTTCATTGAGACATATCTGCTTGAGGACTCTGAAGGTAAAGAGCCTAAACTCGTGATGCCGCCTGATATAACATATAACGATAATATAACAGACCTGTTGATAAAAGCTTCTGAAAAAGAGGAAAGTCTTGCTCAGGCATGGTCATGCGCCATTCTGAGGGTAGCTCATACAATAACACATGTAGAAAATGACCTCAGTAAACTGTTCATGCCTGGAGTGAAAAGGCAGATATTTTCAAGGTTTATGGAGCATCTGCGGGAAAAAAACGGAGAGTATATGCTCGGTACCGATGAAAATAAAATAAAGCTCAAGATGTTCGATATAAAAAGCGAGAAAACAAGAGAAAGTCTGATACTTAAACTGCTTCATAAAAAAGAGAATGTCGCTGCTGATATTTTTGACAGAATCGGAGTCAGAATTGTAACCTATTCAAAGCTCGATGTAATACTTGTGCTTAGATATTTTTCTCGCAACCATGTAATTTCATTTGCAAATATTAAGCCAAGCCGCACAAGGAACAATCTGATAAATGTGCCGCGTTTCCTCGAAGCGGTGGAAGAACTCAAAGGTCACGACCTGACAAAGTGGACAGAAGAAGATGTTGCTGAATTTCTTGAAAGATATCTTCAGCTTCCGCCGGAAGAGAAAGAAAAGGAGACACAAAAGATAATAGCCGAGAACAATCTCTATTCCTCAACACAGTATTCTTCAGTACAGTTTACAAGCAGACAGCTTATCACGATTTTTGATCCTTTTGATAAAAAGAAGACATATCAGTTTTTCTTTCCTTTTGAAATACAGATACTTGATGAAGAAAGCTATAATGAATCGCGTGTCGGTCGTGCAAGCCATGAAGAATATAAGAAAAATCAGCTTTCAGCTGCGAGGACAAGGGTGTTTCTGAATGTTATTAGATATCAGAGGCGGCATTTATGGAAGAATGACTGTAACGAGGATGAAAATGAAAATTAAAGACAGAAAGATTCTGATGATTATCGCTCCCGAGAAATTCAGGGATGAAGAATTTGAAGTTCCATACAAAAAGTTTACTGATGAAGGAGCTTCGGTGACTGTAGCCAGCTTGAGAAAAGGAACGGCAACAGGTATGTTCGGCGCTAAATTTGATGTCAAACATTCACTGAATGATGTGAAAGAATCGGATTTTGATGCGGTGATCTTTGTAGGCGGAGCAGGAACTCCGGTTGTCAGAGCGGATAAAAGAGCGGTCGAAATTGCCAGAAACAGCGCGGATCATAAAGTTCTCGGTGCGATATGCTGGGCTCCGACGATTCTTGCAAAATCCGGTGCTATTAAAGGCAGAAAAGCAACAGTCTGGCTTGGCGATGATGCGGAATACGGAATGAAAACGAGTGCTGTGCTTCAGAAGTTCGGTGCCGAATATATTGATAAAACCGTAGTTCAGGACGGAAATATCATTACAGGCAACGGAGCGGCGGCGGCGGAAGCTTTTGCGGAAGCGGTTATTAACAAACTGTCACAACAATAAGAGGAACGAATGCACTATTTTGCTATACTTTGCTATGAAATAACTGATATGACCAATTACAATCACGATTTTATTACCAGTGAACTTGAAGAGCTCGGTCTTTACGGAATGATCAAAACAAAAAATGAAGATCTTTCACCTCTTCCTAAATGTACTTTTATCGGAGAATACAAATTTCAGGATAAAGAGGAACTCAAAAATCTTCTCTATGGCGAAGTAAAAAAACTTTTTGAATCTAATGGACTCAAAGCAACTGTTTTTATTGCAGTTTCTGAAAAAGCGACCATAGGGCTGGACAGTTTTTAGAAAGATTTAAATTGTTTCTAGTTGACTCTGCCGACCTGCAAACTATAATTGCCCGGCTTATCTATTTTGGAGGATTGAAAGATGACGAGACTTTTAAAGGGGACAGTTTCAACGACCCTTTTTAAACCCAATAAAGTGCCTAAAACTGTCGGTGAGGCCAGAGAATGTCTGGAGAGATTCTCTTTTAAAAAACTTGAATCTACCGATATCAGGGATGAATCGAGCGGATGGGTTGATGCGATTCTTTGTTTTGACAATGAGAATTTTTCTTCTCTGATGCATGACAGATTTTTTGTTTTTGCGCTTAGAACCGATAAATACTCTTTCAGTGCTTCTCAGCTTAGACCTTATGTTGAAGAGGCGGAGTTTGTGTTCAAAAAAGAGAACAATCTTGAATACATTGCGGCTCAGCAGAAAAAAGAGATCAAAGAGCAAGTGATAAAAAAACTTAAAAGCAATTCATTTCCCAAAACTACAGTGATCGAGGTTGCGTGGGACATGGAAAGCAGACTGGTCTATTTTTTCAGTCAGTCCGGGCAGGTAATTGCCAAATTCACAGATATTTTTGAAAAGACTTTTGAAACAACACTTGAAAATGTATACATTTTTGATTCATTGAAAAAAATGGGAACTGTTGAGAAAGTTGAACCTGTTTTTGCAAAGATCTGGAGTGTAAAATGAAAAACATTAACGATATCGGATTTCTCGGTACTGAATTTTTGTTGTGGCTTTACTGGAAAAGCTGTGAAGAGGGGACTCTCTCTCTTGAAGATCAGGGACTGGGAGAGGTGCACATTTCTATTGAAGAGGCAATCACCCTCGTTTCTGTGACAGGAGACGGTTACAGTGAGACTGTTAAATCTCAGGACATTACAGAGCTCAGGTCTGTAAAAGAATCAATAAAGGCTGGCAGACTTCCCGATTCAGCTAAAATAAAAATAATCTCAAATGAGCTTGATTACCAGTTTCAGATAAAGGCGAATCCGTTGAAGATAAGCGCAGTCAAGCTTCCGTTATCAGGCGAGAGGGAAGAAGTGCAGGTAATATCTTCAAGGCTTGAAACAATTGCAAAGCTTGATCTGATAATGAAAGCGGCTTTCGATGCTTTTCTAATTGAAAGGGAAGGAAAAACTTTTACCGGTGATTTGAAAAAATTTCTGGAGATTTAGTTGAACAGACTCCATATCCTTTCGAGCGGTTCGAAAGCCAACTCTTATATTATTGAATCAGGTGATGAACTTCTGCTTATTGATCAGGGTTTGAGCTACCGTGAATTTTCAAAAAGAGCGAATGATCTGGGAATAGATATTTTTAAAATAAAGGGAATCCTTGTCACACATGAACATCAGGACCATATTGCCGGTATTCCGTATACTGCACACAAGCTGGATGTGCCGGTGTTTTCAACTGAAAAAACCATAGAAATCATTGCTTCAGGATGCAAATATAACCTGAAGGCTGTGGGTGTTGACAAAGATCATATTTTTTCAGTCGGATCTTTTGAATGCACAGCTTTTGAAATAATGCATGATGCGGTTGATCCTGTCGGTTTCAGAATAACGATGCGCGAAGGCGAAACGCTCTGTTTTGCTACCGATACCGGCAAAGTTACAAATAGAATGATGAGTTACATAAACAAGTGCGACCATATCATTCTTGAGGCCAATCATGACCACGCCATGCTTTACAGGAACAGAAAGTACCCCGCCCAGTTGAAGGAAAGGATAAGAGGTCCCAAGGGGCATCTTTCAAATGACCAGACTCTTGAAACGATAGACAGAATAGAAGGAAAATGCCCGAGGAGTGTAATTTTCAGCCATCTAAGCGAAGAAAACAACTGTCCTGATCTTCTTTTAGGGCTTGTAGAGGAGTTCAAGAGAAAAAAGCTTCTTCCGTTCAATACTTTTATTGCAAAACAGAATGAACCTTTTTCAGTTCTGCTGTCATGATAACTGACTGTCATATTCATTTAAAACAGATCTGTGAACTTGATCCTGAAACAGTAGATTATATTCTACGCACTGAATATTCTGCACTTGTATCCTGTCACAGCAATGAAGATCTTGAATTTGCTTTGAAAATAAAGGAGTTGAAGGGCAGCCGTAGCGGCAGGATCTACATTTCATACGGAGTTCATCCTTTTTCTCTTGACCCTGAAGAGCTTGAAATACTGAAGAACCTTGTTTCAGAAAGAAAAATAGATGCAATAGGTGAAATAGGTCTGGACAGGTATTCTGCCGAGCAGAAAAAAAGTTTTGAAAGACAGCTTGAATTTTTTGAGATTCAGCTGAAAATTGCAGAAAGTGCCGGACTGCCTGCGGTTTTTCACCTTAGAAAATCCATGCAGGAGTTTTTTACATTTTCAAAAGAAATTTCGTACCTTAAAGCCGTGGTCTTTCATTCTTATTCAGGAACCGCTTCAGAAGCGCGATCAGTTTTAAGTCGAGGCATCAATGCTTTTTTCAGTTTTGGAACACCAATTCTAAACGGGCACATCAAAGCGATAGCTGCAGTTTCAGAAATTCCATTGGAAAACATACTGATTGAAACAGACGCTCCATACCAGCCTCTAAAAAATAAAGAATGGACGAGTGCAGTGGAAATAGAGTTGATTTTATTGAAGATTTCGGAGATAAAAAAAGTTGATTTATTCGTCGCAAGGCAGATAATACTTTCGAATTTTGTTAAAATGTTGACAAAAGTTTGATAAGTGGTAGATAACCCCAGCCGTTTTTTATTAACTTTGTGGTGACGGTAGTGATGGAAGCGATATTTCTTTACGGGTATTTTTTCATTTTACTATTACTTTCTGTCTTCGGATTTCACAGGTACTATACGATATATATGTACAGAAAGTTCAAAGATGCTGTTCCAAAACCGGTCGGTAGCTTTAAAAATCTGCCCAAAGTCTGTGTTCAGCTGCCTGTTTACAATGAAAGTTATGTTGTTGAACGACTTATTGATGCTGTATCTAAAATAAGATATCCGAGAGAACTTCTTGAGATTCAGGTTCTTGATGATTCAACAGACGATACAGTCAGCATTGCAAAAGCAAAATGCGATGAAATGGAGAAGCTCGGACTAAATATAAAGCACATCAGAAGAGGCAGCAGGGTCGGATTCAAAGCCGGTGCTCTTAAATTCGGACAGGATATGACAGATGCCGAATTTATTGCTGTTTTTGACGCAGATTTTCTTCCCCCCGAGGATTTTCTTGAAAGAACCGTTCATTTTTTTATTGATGAAAAGATTGGAATGGTTCAGGCCAGATGGGATCACCTCAATCGTGATTTCTCCCTTTTGACCGAAGCACAGAGCATACTTCTTGACGGTCATTTTATGATCGAACATACTTTCAGACACCGCAGTGGAAGATTTTTTAATTTTAACGGAACTGCCGGTATCTGGAGAAAATCTACTATTTCTGACGCAGGCGGCTGGCAGCATGATACTCTGACAGAAGATCTGGATCTTTCATACCGTGCTCAGATAAAAGGATGGAAATTTATCTATCTCAATGACCTTACCGTGCCTGCCGAGCTTCCTATCGAGATGAGTTCCTTTAAAAGTCAGCAGTTCAGATGGGCCAAAGGTTCAATTCAAGTCTTCCAAAAGCTTTATCCTACAATTCTGAAGTCGAAGGATCTTTCAAAAAAAGTTAAAATGGAAGCTTTCTTTCATCTTGCTGCAAACTTTGCTTATGTCATGATGGTCATACTCTGTATTCTTATGCCTATTAATATTGTTTTAAGGTATAGACACGGTCTTCACGAAGTTTTTATGTTCGATTTTCCGATTTTCATTCTGGCAACTGTTTCTGTAATGATTTTCTATTTCTATTCTGAAATTGAAGTTATCAACGAAACATTAAGTGTGAAAAACCGTTCAAGACTTTCACCTCTTTTCTTTCTTCCTTTTACGGTTTCAATAGGAATAGGTCTTGCAATTAATAACTGTAAAGCTGTGTTTGAAGCAGTTCTGGGTAAGCAGTCTGAATTTATAAGAACTCCCAAATACGATGTTTCAGGCGCCAAGAAAAAATCGCAGGAATCTTTCAACAAGATAGTAAACAACAAATACCGTTTTAAAAATTTGAATGCTGTCAGCTTAGTAGAGCTTTTCTTTGCAATTTATTTTACATATGCTGTTTACTATGCTTTCTATAGCAAACTTTATTTTTCAATTCCGTTTCTGGTGCTTTTCCAGTTCGGTTTCGTCTATACGACATTTTTATCTCTTTTTTACACTCCGGTAATGCGACTTATGCATAAAAAGGCATAAGCCATAATGATTATCTGTGAAATCAGACAGAACCTCACAAAAATTGAATTTGAAAGCGGCAGGGTGCTTTATCTAATAGGTACTGCGCATGTTTCTGGTGAATCTGTTCAGCTTGTAGAAGATACAATCAACGAATTCAATCCTGATACAGTTTCAGTAGAACTTGATAAAAACCGGCTTGATGCTTTAAAGAACAGAAAAAAATATGAAGAAACCGATATAATTGAGATATTTAAAAAAGGCAAAGTACTTTTTTTCGCATCTCAGATACTTCTTACGAGCTATCAGAAAAAAATTGCGGAAAAAACAGGTGTCGCTCCCGGAGCTGAATTCAAAAAAGCTATAGAAATGGCTGAAGACAAAGGTGCCAGACTTGTTACTGCCGACAGAGATATTTCCATAACGCTGAAAAGAACGATGCGTTCTATGACACTCAAGGAAAAGGCGAAGTTTTTCGGCGGTGCTTTTCTTAGTGATGATAAAGATATTAATTCGGAAAGCATTGAAGAGTTGAAAAAGGGCGATCTGCTTATGTCGCTTATAGGTGAAATGGGGGATGAATTTCCATCTGTAAAAAGAATAATTCTTGACGAAAGAGATACATATCTTGCCGTAAATATTGTTAAAAATCTTGGAAATATCACCGTGGCTGCGGTCGGAGCCGCACATGTTCCTGGAATCTTGAAACATATTCAAAGTGAGAAAACAGAATCGATTGATCTTGCAGAAATTGAACATATTCCGCCTGCTTCAAGAAGCTCAAAAATAATTCCGTGGCTGATTCCTGCGGTAATTCTTCTGCTGTTTGTCTGGGGATTTTTTAACGGGGATGCGAAAAATGCCGCAGACGCAGCATTTTCATGGATATTGATAACCGGCGGTTTGTCTGCATTAGGATGTATATTGGCATTCGGACATCCGTTGACGATATTGTCAGGATTTCTTGCCGCTCCGATCACAACGCTTCATCCGGCGATCGGTGTAGGAATGGTCACAGGACTTGTACAGCTCTATTTTGTAAGACCCGTTGTCAAGGATCTTGAAAATGCAGCTGCTGATACAACAAACTGGAAAGGATGGTGGAAAAATCTTCTCACAAGAGCTTTGCTTGTTTCACTCTTTTCATCTATCGGAGCGAGCATAGGCACTTTTGTGGCATTTCCGATGTTAATGAAAATACTTCTTTAAATATCCGGTAATTTATCGATAATCTTTTTCATTCCATAACTCAAAGTCAGCATGAAAGCTGTAAAAACAAGAATTCCGCCTGAAATGGAAATATCTTTGAAATGATAGATCACCGGATTGAACTTGATAAGGAAAGCTCCGTGCAGTAAGAAGAACGGAAATGAGACGAGTCCGCAGAAATTAAGGAATCCGGACTTAAATCCGTTTGTTGAAACTGTTCCGGAGATAACAATCGCTCCAAATAGAAAAAGAATGTTGAAGAATTCCTGAATTATCAGCAATTCAACTTCAGAAAAAATGTTATATCGATAGACTGTTGTAAGTCCAGCTGTTTTGTAAACCAGAGCCGTTAAAAGTAGTATCATGCCTAAGAACAGAAGCGATCTCCGGTGTCTGTTATAAAAAACTCTTATTGAATCAATATTATCTGCGGCAATACAACCCAGAGGAAATGCTGTGAACTGGTGACAGAAAGTATAAGGTCTGTAGACCGTAAAAAGAAAAATAATTGAGAAAGCATAAAGCAGATATCTTAGAATTTTTTTATTTCTGAGCGGATACCAGGCTATATAAAATACAAAATACCAGATTATAAGAAATGTAATGTACCATCTTACATAATCGATATGGTTAAGCTTTATCGTTGTATTTATTCCGGATATTGTCATGATAATATCCATCAAAGAGTAAGATTCGTTTTTAATTAAAATGCCGAGCGGAATAAGCAGAAGTGTTGAAATCCAGTAAGGCATCATAACTTTTTTGATACGATGAAATATTGATTTTTTTAAAGTATAATCTTTTTTAATGTGGCTTATCACCATCCCGAAACCGCTGAAGAAAAGGAAAATATAAACCGTTTCACCTTTTGAAATGATAAAAGGCGCTGTTTTTGAAGCGTGTGTCCAGAAATGACTGGTCATTACAAAAAGAGCTGCAAATCCCCTCAGTTGAACAGTCTGGGCTCTTTCGAGGATCTGTACGGTTCTTCCAGTTTCTTTTTTCAGCGTTATCATTGTAAGCAGAAAAAAGACGAGCCAGACAGTTAAATTCGAAATATAAGGGTTTTCGACAACCATTTTATTGTATTGAAAAACATGAAAGATTTCAGGCATCTATTCAACCGGCAGAATGATCTGGAAAACTGTTCCTTTCGGGGAAGTTTCCTTTAATGAAATTGTGCCTCCGTTTATTTTGGCGATCTTTTCACATGTTGCAAGTCCAAGTCCGTTTCCGTCTTTTCTTGTTGTATAAAAAGGTTCAAAGATTGAATTTATATGTTCTTCAGGAATTCCCGGTCCGGTGTCTGCAATTTCAGCAATGATCCGTTTCCTTTTAAATGAAACTGTAACTTTGACATTTCCGGTGCCTTCGTTTCTTTGAATTGCCTGGATACTGTTGTTTATAAGATTTATGAACATGCTTTTAAGAATATCCCAGTCAAAATGGAAAGTCATTCCTTTAGTGTTATCAATGAATTCAATTTTTGAAGAATCAGAAAGGAACAGAATAGAAAGTTCTTCAAAAAAAACAGAGAAATTTCCCTCGGATGGAGAAAGTTTAAGATTTCTTCCATATGTGAGCATTTTTTCGACAGTCTGGTTCAACCTCTTAATTTCTTTAAGTGAAATGTCTAGATATTCCGGATCAGGCTCTTTTTGTCTGGTAAAATTGTCCTTGATAACTTCCATGTTGAACATTATTGAAGAAAGAGGAGAACGCAGTTCGTGTGCAATAAAAGAGACCATTTTTCCTGTTTCCTGAAAATGCCGGGATGCTTCAAGCTTTTTCTGGGTTTCAATAACGCTTAAAAAGAGTGAAAGCTTTTCAAGTCTGCTTATGGCGAGATTGATGATGTTGGAAAAACATATTAACGCATTATGTGAAAAATCTTTTCCTTCAATGATAACGAATCCGGAAAGCTCGTTTCTGGCAGGAACCGGAATGTAGACATTTCCACCATATTTTGAAATGAATTGTGTGATCTCAGGCGGCAGGTCAAGTGATGTCCGGCTGAAAAAAGGTTCATGCAGAAAGGCTTGCTGTTTTATAATATGTTCATAATCTCTGCTTTCATCAAAAACTTCTTCCAGCGGAGAGAAAATATCGGCGGATTCGTCATTTACAATCAAATATTTTATAGATCTTATTTCCGGAAACCACTTTTTCAGACTTGATTCGGTTAAAGAAAAAAGCTCAGGTCTGGTTGTGATGTTTTCGATATCGTTTCGGAAAATATTGACATAGTTCTGATATAAATACCTGTTTCTGCTGATAAATCCTTCTATTGTCGAAGCTGACAGAGATATTAATATTCCCAGTATCGATATTATCAGGAACAGAATAAAGATCGCTGCAGTTGCAAAATTAACAGGACCGGTATATCCGAGCAGCAGACTTCTAAGAAACAGAAGATTTACTGTCAGAAAGCCTGATGGTATAGAAAAGAAAAGAAGAAGTATGAAACTGGTATGATTCAGTCCTGATCCCGGATTCAAGTTGAAAACAGTGAAAATGAAAAAAAGGATTAGAGATAACGGAATAATGACAGCTGACGATGCCAGAAAGAAAGTGGAATTGTATGTGTAATTTGATATTCCGGAAAATAGAACGATAACAGTTGAAAAGATTGCTATAGCTGAAACATAGGACATGACGGCACCAGTGCGATGAGACTTCAAATGCTTTATTTTCCTGACAACAATGAAATAATTGATTATCAGAAAAAGGATCGAGACTGTAAAATAGGCTGTTGAAAGGTTCTGCGGGAATCTGTAGAATTGAAAACAGGAGATAATATCTGCAATTACAATTATCATAAACCACAACGGGTTGGGCCAGATAGATCTCGGAAAACTGTAAATATAAAGAGTTGCAAAATTGGCAAGAAGCAGTATTGAAATAAAAAAAGTCAGCGAAGGATATGGGAAATAGCTGATAATTGACGAAATGGTAATAAATGAAATTATCAGAAATAATAGAAAAAGCCAGAGATTATCAACAGTTCCGACTCCTTTAAAAAGAATGTGCCAGCCGATAGATGAAAAAATTATTGCAAACAGAATGAAGAAAGGAAGAAAAAATCCCCCTTCAGTCATTTTTCACCAGCCTGAATTCTTCAATTCTTTTATCGAGGGTTGGACGGGTTATGCCAAGAATTTCAGCACTTTTCCCTTTATGCCAGTTAGTCTGCCGCAGAACAAATTCGATATATTCTTTTTCAATATCACGCAAAGGAACCATTTTATTGAAAAGATCGTATGCCGGGGAAGTGGTTTCTGTAAGATCTCCGTTCTTGTCAGGATCGGATGCAAGAAACATAAAGCTGTCCCTTGTCAGAATGCGGTCTTTGGCATTTAAAGATGCTTTGATCATAACATTTTCGAGCTCTCTTATATTTCCCGGCCAGTTATACTTTTTCAGATAATCCACAGCTTCTTTTGTTATACTTTCAAGTGAAGTTTTCAACACAAGATTCGCTTTTTTCATAAAGTGGATCACAAGCATTTCAAAATCGCTCATGTGGTCACGGAGAGGCGGAACGGTTATTGTGATTACATTAAGTCTGTAGTAGAGATCTTCTCTGAATTTGCCGGCATCAACAAGGTTTTTAAGGTTTTTATTGGTTGCGGCAATGACCCTTCCGTTAAAATTCTTTTTTTCATTTCCTCCAACTGGATAGTATTGCCTTTCCTGAAGAAATCTGAGGAGTTTCGTTTGAAAATCAGGTGGAGTCTCAGATATTTCATCAAGAAGAAGCGTGCCTGTTTTTACTGCTTCAAATTTTCCTTCACGGTTTGCCGCGGCACCGGTAAAAGCTCCTTTAACATAACCCATCAGCTCACTTTCAATAAGGTTTTCAGGAATTGCCGCACAGTTTATCGCTATAAATGGTGTTCCAGGTGAGGACATTTCGTGTATCGCTTTGGCAACCATTTCCTTTCCTGTGCCGCTTTCTCCGCAAACAAGCACAGAAGCTTTGTTTCCCTGAAGCGTTCCTATTGTTTTATAGATCTCGATCATGCTGGAATCCCTTCCGATGATCGTGTCTTTGAATTCAGAATCGTCTTTTATAACATGAGCGACATGTTCTGTCAGAGTTATTTTTT
This sequence comes from bacterium, assembly GCA_035354435.1. Classification (GTDB taxonomy): domain Bacteria; phylum UBP6; class UBA1177; order UBA1177; family UBA1177; genus JAKLDO01. The sequence goes on along the minus strand of DAOQAY010000030.1, from coordinate 11,178 downwards.
CAATACCTCTTGATATTGAAAGGCGCAGTTTTTCAAGCGGAACAGGTTTTGTCAGAAAATCATAAGCGCCAAGTCTGGTGGCTTTTACTGCGGCTTCAAGATCGCCATAAGCTGTAAGCATTATTACAAGCGGCATAGAAGTGCCTAATTCCCTGTTCAGATCTTCAAGAAGTTCCAGCCCGGTTCTGACAGGCATGTTAATATCCATAAGTATTATCTCTGGACTCTCCTTGATAGTTTTATTGAAACCTTCTGCTCCGTCTTTGGCAGTGAAAACAGAAAAACCTTCAGATTCCAGATACTTCTGGTAACTTCTCAAGATTGATACATCATCGTCCACTATCAGGATCTTCCATGTTTTTGTCATTGTGCCCCCGGGGAAACTTTTTTCAACATATGTTTTCCAGAACTTTTTTCATAATTATATTCATAAATTGTTCTGTCTGGAAATAAATTATTCAGTAATAATAAAGAATCGTGATCTTCAGGTTTGCGAATGTAAAGAATTTTGTCGCTGAAATCCGGTTTGTTCCTTATAAAAAAAGCACTATCCAGAGTTTTAGTTTCTTTAATAAAAACAAGTGCTTTAGAGTCTTTTATTATTTCCACGGAATAAGAATAAATGCTGAAACGGTCAATAATGTTGGCTTTTATCGCAGAATGTTTATGAATTGCCATTCCTGCAGTTGTGATAATTAAAATACAGAGTATGGTTGAAAAAATAAGTTCATAAGAGCCTGATTTTTCAATAATAAAATTTATTGAAAAAGCGGCAAGCGAAAACCAGCAGATCATTGCAGGATAATAATATCTCGGTCCGTAACTGTCTCCCCCCGGGGCGTTGTGAAGAGCATAACCCATAATAAAAACAAGAGGAATTATCAGATATATCCGTAACAGATGATTTTTTTCAGCTTTCCAGAAAAAAGGAATTGCCAATATTGCTGCCGGAACAACAACAGGATTTGTCCACCGCATCATATTCTTGAGCCAGAGAGGAGTAAGCCCGCCAAGTCCGTATTTAAAATAGTGAGAGAGGGTCATTGTGACTTCACCGATATGATCACCGGTTCTGAGATCTGAAGAGAAAACATAAAGAGAATACGGTGATTTGAAAAAACTGCCTGTATAAATTTTCTGATAGAATAAGAATAATATAAAAAAAGGCAGTATTCCGAGAAAAACAAAGAAAACGGTCTTTGTAATTTTGGTGAATTTATCAAACGAACTGATTAATTCAAAAAAGTAATAAATTAAAATAGATGCAAGAAGTAAAGCAGCATCAAAAGGTCGCATGAAAATGTCAATTCCAATCATAAGACCGGATAGAAAGAACCAGAAAAACGAAGACTTCTTTTCTCCGTAAACAATGAAAAGAATTGTCAGAGCAGTAAACGCCGCAGCTCCCGGATGGCTGAACCATGAAGCGCCATTGAAGATTATCATTGCTGAAAAAACATATAACGATGAAAAAATCAGAAGAGTGAAAAATGAAAAACCGAATGCAAAAAGAATTATAAGTCCTGCGATATAAGTGATACAATTAAAAAACACATTTGCGAAAAATCCGTTGAAATCTCCCGGAATGATTGAAAAAAACAGTGACGGCCCTGGCGGATATTTTGAATATTCCTTTTCTCCGGTTGTGACCACATGGTGTCTTTTGAAAAGCCCCATAATGTTTTTATCAAGCGATTCGTTCCAGAGCTTCCCTTCCTTGAAAAGTTCAGACTGGAACCACAGGCTCGCTTCATCACCGCTTGCAGGATATTTTCTCAAAGTAAATGTGTTTACAGCAATGGACACAGAAGTCATTATAATTACAGAGAAAATTGCCATAATTATTATATTTCTGCGATTTGTTTTTTCCATCGTGATTCCTCTAAAAACGAACCATTTTATAATTAAATGGACATAAGTCAAAGCAGATGCAATTAAAAAAGATTTCCTCTTGATTTTTCAAAAAAACAGATTATAAATGGAACTCGCAAGTTCTAAAAATACGAACTTGGTAGTTTTTAGGGGAGGTGGAGAATGTTAAAAATGACGACAAATCAGAAAGAAAGAAAGACCAGAATCCTTGAAGCGGCGGGGAATTATTTCGGAAGATCCGGATATCATCTGGCAGACCTTGATGAAATCGCAAAAAATGCCGGGGTCGGCAAGGGAACTTTGTACAGATATTTCAGCAACAAAGAGGAGCTTTTTATCGAAACAGTTGCTTATTTTGCTGATAAAATGTACTCTGAGATAATTTCAAAGATTGAAAAAAATGACATAGAACGGATTGTAGAGATGATATTTGAGGCGCACCAGCAGTATTACAATAAAAACCAATATATTTATAAACTTGTGACAAAAGCTGTCTCTGCAATGCCGGAAAAGCTGGTTTCTATTTTTCATGGCATTCATCAGGAAAAAATGAAAAACATTCACTCAAGACTTGTCGAAGGAATGAATTCAGGGGTCTTCAGAAAAAACGATCCGGAAATAGTTATAAAACTGATAGATGCTATGGCAAACATTATCCTTCTTGCACAGGAATATGATGGTAAAACTTCGATAGATGATATAAAATCATCATTCGCTTTTATTTTTAATCACGGCATTAAAGTTTAACTTAATAGGAGAGACAAGTGAAAAAAGAATTTTTTACAGTTGTTATTTTAACAGTGTTCCTTTTTACAGGTTGTGAACAGAAAGCGGTTGATCAGCAGGCTTCAGAGGTTAAAAATCAGGAAGTCAGGGTTTCAACGGTAATTGCCCAGAAGAAAAGCTATTCTCCTGAACTTAGTTTCGGAGGGACTTTCAAACCTTTTAAAGAGGCTAACCTTTCAGCTCATATGCCGGGAAGAATAAAAAAGATATATTACCGTGAAGGAAGCCGGGTTCAAAAAGACGCTTTGATAGTAACACTTTCAGATGAGATGACCAAAGCTGTGAAAGCTGAGCTCGATGCTATTGAAAAGGACTATTCCAGAGTCAGTGATCTTGTTGAGAAAAAAATCGTTCCGGCTCAGCAGCTTGACCATTTGCAGGCACAGCTTGATGCAACTAAAGCCAAATATGAAATGATGATAAGCAATATGGAGATAAGAGCTCCTTTCAACGGGGTGGTGGCAGAGCACATGATGAAAGAGGGAGAGGAATTTATTCTGTTGAATCCCGGATTTACTCCGGGTTTTTCCCACTCAAGCGGAATAATAAGATTTATGGATATAGACAAATTGCTGATAGAGATCGAAGTAGGCGAGAAGGATTATTCCGGCATAAAAAAGATGAAAACTATCGATGTGACAGCAGAAGCATATCCTGACAAAATTTTAAAAGGCCAACTTTTTTCCGAGGAAAGTCTGGTCTCTACTTTGTCAAGGACTGTCAAAATAAGCATTGCAGTTGACAACAGCAAACATTTGATAAAACCGGGAATGTTCGGAAGAGTAAACATAAAACTTCCGGCAACTGAATCAGTAGTTGTTCCGAGAATTGCTGTCGATAGACAGGCAGGAAGCGATATTCACTATGTTTTTACGGAAAAAGGCGGAGTCGTAACGAGAAAAGGAGTTGAAATTGTTGATGATCTCGGTGATGTGCTTGCCGTTTCAGGCTTAAATGGAGATGAGAAAGTTGTAACAGCGGGTAAAACAAAACTTCGCAGCGGAATGACCGTTGTCACGGTTAACCAGTAGGAGATAAAAAATGAAATTGTCACAAAATGCCGTTAAAAAACCGGTTACGACAATAATGATCTTTACCGGTCTGATCATTTTCGGGTTGTTGGCGTTTCTTGAGTTAAAACTGGATATTCTTCCGGAAGTTGAGTATCCGGCATTGACAATCATAACAGTCTATCCCGGAGCTTCGGCGGAAGATGTGGAACAGCAGGTAACAAAAAATCTTGAAAAACAGCTTTCAGGTATTCAGAAACTTAAATCGATCAAATCCACATCAAAAGAGAATGTCAGTTTTGTAAGGCTTGAATTTGATTTCGGTACTGAAATAGGGGATGCGGCTAACGATGTTCGGGACAGAATAGAAATGGTCAAAAAAAATCTTCCTGATTATGCCGAAGACCCTATGATAGTAAAGGTTAACAGTTCGATGATGCCTGTAATTATTTACGGTATATCAGCAGTTGAAAACGAACCGGCACTGAAGAAAATAATCGATGACAGAGTGGAGAGCAGGCTCAAACAGGTTGACGGAGTCGGAAGTCTGCTGACTTTGGGAGCCCCGATAAGAGAAATAGAAGTGGTGGTAAATCCTGTGAAGCTCAAATCCTATGGAGTTTCTACTGGAATGATATCTAATCTTCTGAAAATACAGAATGTTTCTATTCCGGGGGGAAATATTAAAACCGGAGGAATGGATCTAGCTGTAAGAGTTCCGGCGGAATTTGAATCGGTTGAGGAAATCAGAAATCTTCCAATTACCGCTATTGATGGAAGTGTAATTAAGCTTAGAGATATTGCCGAAGTCAGAGACAGAATAAAGGAACAGGATTCCACAAGCCGTGCGCAGGGGAAAAATACGGCTGTTCTGATGGTGCAGAAACAAAGCGGAGCCAATACTCTTGAAGTCGCAAGGAATGTAAAGGCGGAAATGGAACGGATCAGAAACAATGTTCCGTCAGATGTGCAGATTACTGAACTTGTTGATTCTTCCGAACTTATAGAGGTTTCTATCCAGAATCTAGGCGAAAGTGCTGTTTATGCTGCTATTTTTGTAATTCTGGTTGTACTTTTTTTCCTGAGAGAATGGAAAGGAAGTCTGATAGTAATTCTTACGATTCCGTTCTCGATGATTATCGGTCTGATATTCATGTATGTTTGCGGATATACAATAAATATATTTTCTCTGATGGCTCTTGCGATAACGCTCGGCATGGTGGTCGACAACACCATTGTCGTGTTTGAAAATATAACGAGGCACATAGATGAAGGTGCGAGACCTGCGGAAGCTTCGATATTCGGAGCCGGTGAAATGACCGCCGCTATTTCAGCTTCAACATGGACAACTGTTGCGGTTTTCCTTCCACTGGCATTCGTCAGCGGTGTCGTTGGACTTCTTTTCAAACAGCTTGCATTTGTAGCCTCTGTAACCATAGTCGCATCGCTTATAACTTCTCTGACTTTGGCACCGATGATGAGTTCTCTTATGCTCAAAAGAAAAAATAAAATCAAAAAACATGGAAAATTGTTTGCACAATCAGAAAAATTGTTTGTATTTGTTGAGAAAAAATATGAATCGCTACTTAATTTTTCAGTCAGACATTCTGTTGTCATAATAGTTATTGTGCTGGCGGTTTTTGTTTTTACCGTTTGGACTGGAAAAAATACAGGAACCGATTACATTCCCGAGTTTGATATGGGAGATATAATAGCGACTGTCGAAATGGAAACAGGTGTCAGTGCTGAAAGGACTAATGAAATCGCTTTGAAAGTTGAAGATATAATAAAAAAGAACATAAAAGCGGAAGATGTCAGGACATATTATTCTGTTGTAGGTCAGACGGAAAGCGGTATGCTTTCACTGTTCGGTTTCAATGAAGGAAAGAATATTGCTAACATTACAGTGAAAATAGTCAATTCGGATAAAAGGGATTACAGTGCTAAAGATGTAGCGTCAGTAATAAGACGGGATGTAGAAAAAATTCCTGAAATCGAATCATTTTCAATGGTAGCCGGATCTCTTCTTCAGGGAGCTCTTCTGGGAATGAACAAACCTCTTGAAATACAAGTTACCGGAAACGATCTTGAAAAAATATACGAAACAAGCAATAAGATTCATGACTTGCTGAAAGAAGCGCCTTTTCTTGAGGATATTGAATCCACAGTTGATAAGGGTAAACCGGAAATAAGAATCAAACTTGATCGTGAACGATTGGCAACGCTGGGTCTGAATGCAGGAATGGCGGCTCTTACAATAAGGGAAAGCCTTTATGGAGCCAAGTCAGGTGAATTTAAGCAGGATAATGATGAATATAACATTGTTTTGAGATATGGAGATGAAAACAGAAAGACTCCTGCCGATTTAAAAAACATCATGCTGACAACCGCTACAGGTCAAATGATTCCATTAAGCGCTGTTTCCACAATTGAAGAAAGTACGGGTTCTATGAAAATTCTTCATGAAACTCAGCAGAGAATAGCATATATAAGAAGTGGACTGAACGGAGTTTCTCTCGGAGAGGCTGTCGAAAAAACAAAAGAGATTCTGAAATCTGTAGATACCGATCCTGATGTTTATATTGAAATTGGCGGACAGTACAAGGATCAGCAGAGTACATTTTCGGATATGTACCTTCTTTTCGCTCTGAGTCTTTTCCTCATTTATGCAATAATGGCTTCCCAGTTCCAGAATCTGAGGGATCCTTTCATAATTATGTTTACTGTGCCTTTGAGCATAATCGGTGTTATCTGGGCCTTTCTGCTGACAGGTACGACACTTAGCGCAACAACTTTTATCGGCATAATTATGCTGCTTGGAATTGTTGTAAACAACGGAATTGTTCTTGTCGATTATACAAACCTGCTCAGAGCGAGAGGGCTTAAAGTTACAGAGGCCATTGCAAAGGCTGGAAGTAACAGGCTGAGGCCTGTTCTGATGACAGCAATGACCACCATTATCGGAATGGTGCCGATGGCCTTGAATACAGGTCCGGGATCTGAAATCTGGAAACCGCTGGGAATAACTGTCATCGGCGGGCTTCTGGTAGCTACGGTGGTAACTCTGGTACTTATTCCGTGCATATATTCTGTGGTTTACCGGAAAGATGCAAAAAAAGAGGTTGTTGAAGGAGGAAGCTTAAAATGAAGTTTATATATCTGACATGTAACATTTCAAAGCTTGAACAGATTCTTGAGCTTTTGAAGATGCAGAGTGTGAAAAGTTATCAGGTGATTGAAAATGCGGACGGTGTCCAGCCCAGCGGAAATCCCAGGATGAACAATGCGGTATGGCCGGGATCAAGCTCTATTGTGATGGTGCAGGCTGATAAAAATGAAACAGAAAAGTTTTTTGAAAGTCTGACAAAAATGAATCAGGAAATCGTTAATGAAAATGAAAGGGTGCTTGCAGTTTCGTGGGATTGTGAAAGGCATCTTTATTTTGATGAAGGGGGGAAATGACAATGAGAAAAATCAGTTGGATCTTTTTCCCGGCAATATTTCTGTTTTTTTCTCTTAGTGCCGAGGTTCTTGATCTTGAAACGCTTTTAACAGAAAGTGTGAAGAATAGCGAAACAGTCAAGGCTCAGATATCAAAGGAGAAAGTGGCTGTTAATGACAGAAAGAAAGTCGCAATGAATTTCTTCCCGAAGACTTCTGTCGAAGTCAAGTTGCTTGAATTGGTCTATACTTCCGATCCTGAACCGATTAAAATTGATATTTCAGGGCTTATGCCGCTTCTTGAAGGCTCGATTAATCAGTCGAGTCCTATTCAGATCGACCTTCCTGATACTGTTCCGCCGATTGAAAAAACTCTTGAAATGCCTGATCATCAAAGAACTCTGGATCTTACTCTGATACAGCCTGTTACACAGCTTTGGGAGATTTATCAGGGTTATAAGGCAAGAGATTTGAAAGCCGGAATTGAAAAACTGAAGACAGAACTTTCATCTGAAAAGATAAAAAGAGAAGTCAGGGGTTATTACTACACCTACAGTATGCTTGGTGAAGTACTTAAATTAATTGAAGAATCTGAGCATCAGCTTGACAGATATGAAGTGACGGCTACCAGTTATTATAATAGCGGTCTCATTGATCTGCGTCCGGTAAATAAAATAAAAGTGGAAAGAGCGGCACTTGCGATAGAAAAGGAAAAGTATGTTGGAGCCAGATCTGTAATAAAAACAGCTATTTCGCTAATAATTGAAAGAGATGAAAATAGTTTTGAGATCAAAAGCGAGCCGCCAGTTTTCAACAAAATAGTCAGCGATTCCAGTATGTTGGCGGAAGAGCAGAAAAACACCAGAATTGAAATGAAAATGATCAAAAAGAACGATGAAATACGAGGCAGACTTGATAAAGTTGCAGTGCAGTCATTCATTCCTCAATTAGGTTTCACTCTCGGATTTAAGCAGAACTGGGATCCCACAGTCGTCAGTCCTGAAGGTATATTTTTTGTCGGCGGAGTGTTGAAGTGGGATTTTGGAATTGAGACAGCAAAAAGTTATTTCGACTATCAGATGGTGAAAGCTGAAAGTGTTGCAACAAAACTCGATAATGCAAGACTTATCAAGGACATGACCCTTCAGATCAAAAAGCTCCATTCAGATATTTCTGTCCTTGAAAAAACAATAGAACTCAATCAGGTGAAAATTGAATCGGCAACTGAAAATCTGAGGATAGAAGAAGGTAAATATGAAAAACAGATGACGACCGAAACCGATCTCCTGAACGCCTCGTTAATGGTAAGAATTGCAAAAACAGAAGAAATTTCTAGTCTTTACCGGCACATGATGGCAATGCTTGAACTCTCAGGAATAACTTCTCTCGACATGGAAACTCTTACTCAGAAATAGTGTCGGGTATTTCGGCAACCAAGCTTTTCACGAAAACCAAACTTTTCCCGACCCGACAAAATTACTATTATGTTGTGTTAATTATTTGATGACACCAGGCACCTTAAACAGGATTATTCTGTCCTAATTAAATTTAACATTCATTACAGTCTGTTCGGTAAAGGAGAATAGCGGTTTAGCGGGTTAAATAATCTGAATTTAAGAGACTTTCCCATTTTAATTTTACACTCTATTTGATAAACGCAAAGTACAATAGTGATACAAAATGAAAGAAAAATTATCCTTGAAAACCGACATGATTTTTGATAACATCCATTCGCAGTGTAAAAACAGTGAATATGACTTTTATGTAAATCGTATTTAATAGTAACTGCATGGGAATGTAAAGACAGAGGAAGGAAAAAGAATATTACGGGGTAGTACAATGAAACAGTCATTATTTTTAGGATCGGCTTTTTTATTTTTTGCACTTTTTGTATTTGTTTCGTGCGAAAATAATGTCAACAGTCTGTCAGAAGAATCTTCTTCTGTTCAGTTAAGGTCATTTCCGGCATGTTCAAAACCCAACACATATAAAACGATAGCATCCTACTCAGATTATATGGTATGGGCTGCAAATCCTGTAACTTCAGCCAGATTTACCGGGAATATTAACTTTTCTTACGGATCGATCGTTCCTTATTCAGGCTGTAATGTGGAAATTGCCACCGGTGCGAACATTACAAATATAGTGAATATTCAGATAACAGCAGGAAATTTCGTAAATAAAGGAACTCTTTCGGTCATGGCGAACATCATGATCACTACAGCAAATAATTCCACACTGAATAACGGTTCATCAATGACAGCAGGCGGTGCGATTATGATCACTGCCGGAAACATGATGACTCATAACGGCAGTCTGAATGCCGCAGGCTCGATTCACCTTACTTCAAATACACTAAATTTCGGATCGACAGGATATCTTCATGCAGCAGGAGACATAGCAATAGATATGATGGGTTCTGCGGTATCAGTTTTTGACGGCACGATAGAAAACAGCAATTCACTTGAAATAAATGCAATTAATCTCAATCTCACATCCGACGGTGAAATTAAAGGTAACGGCACAACTGAAATAGTTGTTACAGGTACGATGAATGACTCCTCAGATATAAAAAATAATGGCAATGTCTGTATAGCGACAGGTTCATACAAACTTCAAAACAGCTACGAGTTTACAGCTAATGCAAGCTGTATAATAGGAGGAAATATCATTTCAGGATCATCGCCTCTTTCAGGATGCACAAGGGGATTTGCACCATGCGGCGGAGGTTCTCCTCAATGTTCAGCAGGTCAGACACAGGATCAGGCATGCGGAAACGGTGGAACGCAGACAAGAAACTGTGAGAACGGACTCTGGGGCGAATGGAGTGAATGCAGCAACCCTGCTCCGGACTACAGCGGAGTGAATACCGGCACACTGCCTACTGCTTGCAGAAAGATAGAAGGCGGACAGTTAGGACAGAACGGTATCAGTATGGAAGTTGAAGGTGGCACCGTCAGCTTCAGCAACTGGATAAGCAAAATCGGTGAGAACGGAGAATATGTCGGTTTTTCATATACCATGAATGCTAAATTATTTATCAGCATAAAAGCAGGACAGGATATTTTTTCATTTACAAATCAGGCAAACGGAAGCTGGGTTAATCCGAATGGCACATCGGGATCAGCGTCCAAGGCAATTTCAAATATTGTAGCATGTATTTTAGGAAAAGAAGTCTACTGTCTGGATAACACCGTAAAACCGGCGCATTCCAGTGATGTTAAAGTTCTCGAAATGATATATTACTCAGAAAACGGTGTCTGGACTGTACCTTCAGTCTGTGAATGGGCATGCAATGAAGGTTACGAAAATGTTAACGGACAGTGCGTAGGTTCTTCCAATGTCTGTGACGGGATTACCTGTTCAGGACATGGGACATGTGTTGATCAGAATGGAGCACCGGCATGTCAATGTGACAGTAATTACACAAATGACGGTGTTATTCTTCAGTGCATAAACTCAAAACAGGTTAACTGTGCTGATAATGCTCCCGCCAATGCGACTTCAAATATTGTTCCTGTTACAGTAACTTATACAACAGCAGGGGGCTGGACAAGTCCTTCAAACTGTGAGTGGAACTGTAACAACAATTACATTTTAGAGAACGGAAGCTGTATTAATACTAAACAGGTTAACTGTGCAGATAATGCACCCGCTAATGCAACTTCGAATATTGTTCAGGTAACAGTCACTTATACAACTTCGGGTGGCTGGACTACACCTTCTACATGTGCTTGGAACTGTAACACAAATTATATTTCTGAGAACGGATTGACCTGCATTCACAGTAAACAGGTTAATTGTATTGAAAACACTCCGGAAAATGCAACATCGGCTATAACACTTGTAACAATAACATATTCTTCAACTGGTGGCTGGTCGACACCGGCAAGCTGTTCATGGAGCTGTATATCGGGATATCATAATGAAAGCGGGACATGTGTTGTCAATGAATGTGAACCGGAAAATTCACAGACTGAGAATTGCGGATTGAATAACAGGGGATCAAAGACAAGAACATGCCAGAACTATTACTGGAGTGCATGGTCATCATGCAACGATCCTGATG
>DAOQAY010000029.1:0-25965 GCA_035354435.1 bacterium | reverse complement strand
AAAAAACATATGACACCTGAGTACAAAAAAAGCACTTAACATCTTGACAGGAGTGAGTTTTTCTGGTAATAAGATTCAAGAAGTTGGTTATTTACATTACAATGGGTAAATGATAATGAAAAAGTTGCTATTTTTGTTTCTGAGTGCTGTTTTCTGTCTGGAATTATACGCTTCTCCATTGTCTGAGACAATAGGTGCTCCCGGAACGACCAATCCTTACAGTGCAAGAGTTTTTGCACAGGGAGCCGAAGTTACTTATTTCAATCCTGCACTATTAACATTGATGCAAAGAAGATTTTCACTGAATTTCTTTTATGCATATCAAAATCTTGATATTTCGCTTATGAAAAAAGACAAGTCTACAAATGTTGTGGGAAATGTTGATGACGGAACAGGAATATACGGTGCGACACAAGAAGGACTTGAATCGCTTGAAACCAATTTGCCTTATAAAACGAGACCATCCGCCGACCTTGATGAAAGAGGCAGTCAGTCGGCAAAAAGCGGAGAGCTGTACGGAGCACTCGGGTTGGTATTTCCAGTCTGGAAAGATTATATCGCTCTAGGGTTTTACGGTCTTATTCCGATAACAAATCTGATGAAACAGAACTCATTTTTTGCTGATGAAAGAGAGTCGAATTTTTCAAACTCACTGCATTATGAGCTATATGATGACAGAATGAGTTCTTTTAATTTATCACTTGCACTTTCCGGCGGGTATAAATGGATTTATGCAGGAGTTGGTGTCACAGCGACAGCGGAAGCTGTAATAAATTCAACTGTTTTTACTCCTGATGCCGGAAAGAACGAGAACAAGATTCATGCTGATACGACAATAAAAACAAAGTTTATGCCTCATTTTGGACTTATTATTAAACCATGGGGTCCTATTCAGATTGGTTTCACAGCGCATCTTCCGACAAAAACGGATATTAATGTGAAGAACAAAATAACATTCTGGTATATAGACAGGGAAAAAGAGGCGGAAATAAATACAAACAACCTTGAATCGGCATATAGCTACAAACCTCTTCAGCTTGCTCCTTCGATTGCGCTGGTAGACTGGAAGATAGCTCCTGATTTGAAATGGAGTCTCGGTTTTACTGCAATATGGAGACAATGGTCTAAATATATTAATAGATATAATGAGCACCCGGAAGATAACATTTACTGGGATAGAAGCATTGTAACTACAGACGATGACGGCAATGTTTTAAGTCGGGGCGGTTGGAAATATGAAACTGTCGATGCGATGAAGTGGACTGATTCATGGGAATTTGTTTTAGGCACATCATTTGAGTATAAAGCAATAAAAACCGGCATAGATCTCGGTTATTATATGACACCGGTTCCAGATCAGACCGGAAGAACGAATTATGTTGATAATAATAAGATAAGTTTAGGTGCAGGATTCAGCTACACTTGGAACATAAAAGATGTTAAGCTTGAAACAGGTCTCAATTTTCAGGCTCAGATAATGATAGAGCGCAAGACTGTTAAAGATGAAGGTGTTGCAAATTCTCTGGGTAAGGACGGGAAGGTTGTTGATGAATTTCCAGATTCTGTTTGTGATGAATTCAATCCTGATGAAAATTGTGACGGTGAAACTATGGCGGAGTCTGAAGGATTCCAGACAAATAATCCCGGTTATCCCGGATATACAAGTTCTGGACAGATTTATTCAGGTGGTTTATGGTTCAGTTTATTTTTTTGATATAATTCTTTTTAAAGGGAGCAAATTATGAAAAAACTATTTGCGGTGATTGCAGCTTTTTCGATGATGATCTTCGTTTCCTGCGGAGATAACGGAAAAACGGTTGAGAATGACGACAATGTTAATGTTGATGAGAATCAAGAAACTGATAATGAAACTTTAAATGATGAAACAGTTGATGACACCGAAGCTCAGGACAATGAAGTGACAGAAGAAACAGACAACGAAAATCCAGATGAAGTTGACGATATTCAGACGACTGATGATGATGGAATAATTACCCAAACATGTACAACAGAAGGTGATTCAAGAATAGGTTCCACTGTCTGCGGTTCGACCGGGAAAGGTAAATTATATCAGAATTGTACTGACGGAATCTGGGTTGATTCTGCAAAATGTACCTGTGATCCTGGAAATTATCCTGAAGTATGCGGTGATTATGCACAGAAAATGTGGTTTACGGCATCTTCAAAAGTTGCAACCATTAATATGGCAGAAGCATGGACAAGAACTTATTTTTATATCGTTCAGGAACAGGATGGAAATCTGATTCACATAAAAGCTAAGATATGCAACATAAAAATAGACAATACGAAAAGTTATCTTCTTGAAATGCAGATGCCTCAGAGTTTTGCTGATGCGCTTCCGCTACTTCCTAAGGAATCAACACTTGTTGACAATGGTGATGGTACATATGGGTTTACGCAGGATGTTTCATGGGAGATACGATCAATAGATCCGAATTGTTATGGTACAAATCCTGGTGGTTATACATTACCCGGCAAAAGCACTGATTCTTGTGTACAGGACTGGGACAAAGACGGAATTCCAGGATTGTATGTAAAAACAGCCGGAACAATGTCAGGATATGTGCATATTGTTGAAAAATCATCTTCGAAATTTGAGAACGGGTGGTTTGCTGCGGATGGACAGACCTCTGGTGGCGATATAATCTGGACAGATGAACAGGAAGTTTTACAAGCTTCAAGTGCTTCGCTGGAAATGGGTGCTGAAAATCAATTGAAAGCAACTTCTGATGAGTTTACAGGTTCTGCTAATTTTTTCGAGCAGTTTAAAATCCCGGATGGAAGCAATTGTGCTTATGTTGTTGACAATGCTGCGACAATTTTCAATCCTGATCCGGTCAATATCGACTAAAATCCACTCATCGCACCTTTTTATATTAGATAGCGTATTAAAAAATTTAAGAATACCTTGATTTCTTAATTGACCGGTGTTATTTTGCTCTAAAAATGATCATTAAAAACACTTTAATTTTCCATAGTTAATTTTATTTCAACAATTTGATTTTTGGAGAAGGAAATGGGTACTGGAAAACGAGTAAAAGAGGTAAGGATTCTTTTGAAATTAAAGCAGAAGGAAATGGCTTCGCAAATGAAAATATCATCTGCTTATTTATGCGGAGTAGAGTCAGGTATAAAACAGGCAAATGCCAGCGTTATATTTACATTGTTGAATAAATACAATGTAAACTCTCAGTGGCTTGCCGGAGGTACAGGTGAAATTTTTTCAGAAAAGAACAACTGTGTCTATATAAAGTCCATTTATGTTGCAGAGAATAGTCAAGAGTACAATTACCCGATGCCCAAATATCTTATTGAAGAAAAATTGAAAACTCAAAGCGATAAGTTGATTATATATGAAGCAAGAACCAATAATATGAGTCCTACTATTGATAAAGGAGATATTGTTTTGATAGATATGTCGGATGATAATACAGAAAAGGAAGGAATGTATCTGTTTAAAAGAGAAGATAAAAAATTTATAAAAAGGCTGGTGCTGATTCCTGAAAAGCATCTTGTAAACGATAACCAAAACCTTGTTTACGGGTCTATCCTCCTTGACAGTTCTATTAGTTGTATAGGACGGGTTGTCTGGTTTAGTCGAAAAATCTAATAATTTCATCTTGACAGATTAGCTATTGCTAACTATATTCTCGCAGGGTAACTATTCTGGAGATGTTCGGTGTTCCTTTCTGATTTGAAAAGTGGTGAAAGGCAGGTGATAAAGTCTATCAATGCCGGAATCCGTCTTTTTAATAGACTTGCTTCTATGGGTATATGTGAAGGAACTGAGTTTAATTTAATTAAAAATAATGTAGGCGGTCCTGTAATAATAGAGATTAATGGAAGTAAATTTGCCATCGGAAGGTCTATGGCTGAAAAGATATTGATAGGAAAGATTGATCTATGAAAAGCATTAAAATCGCAATAGTCGGTAATCCCAATGTCGGCAAAAGCACTCTTTTTAATGTTCTTACTGACAGTGATCAGCATGTCGGAAATTACCCTGGTGTTACAGTTGAAAGAAAAGAAGGCTGTGTGGATTATGCCGATTATAGAATGAATATAGTTGATCTGCCGGGAATATATTCGATGAATGCTTTTTCGCCTGAGGAGATCGTATCGAGAAGATTTATTGCTGAAGAATCACCGGATATTATTGTTAATATTGTAGATGCTTCAAATCTTGAAAAGAATCTGTATCTTACACTCCAGATACTTGAAATGAGAGTGCCGGTTATAATATTTCTGAATATGATCGATTCTGCTAATAGATCGGGGCTTGATGTTTCGGCAATACTTTTGGAGCGTGAGGTCGAAACACCAGTTGTTGAGGGAGTTGCAAGAAACAAGGGAGTAAAAGAGCTGCTTTTTGAAAAATGTGTTGAAGTGTTTGAGAACAAACCGGATCTTACGACGGTTCCATATTCTGAAACAGTAAGAAAATATATAAGTAAAATTAAAGGCATACTTTCTAAAAATCATTCAGAATTTGCAAAAGACTGGATTGCGATAAGATTCGTTGAAGGAAGTGCTTCTGAGCGTGAATCTCTTGATAGCTGTACTCTGGATAAGATTGACAGTTTAATATCTGAAATCAGTGCTGTTTCAGGCCACAAGATCCATTCAATGATAATGGTACAGGAAAGGTATTCCCTTATAAAGAATATTATAAGAAAAACATGCTCCAGAAGTAGCGTGACAACGGAAAATCTTTCTTCAAAGATTGACAAAGTCCTTCTGCACGATCGTTTTTCACTGCCGATCTTTTTGATGACCTTATTTTTGATATTTCAGCTCGTGTTCACGGTGGGAAAGCCAATGGAATGGCTGCTTACAAAAATATTCGAAAAATTTGGAATTTTTACCGGATCAATGTGGGCTGATGGTTCAGATTCATTTCTGAAAGATCTTATTGTAAACGGGATCATAGGCGGTGTCGGTGGAATTCTCATATTTGCCCCCTATATTTTTCTTATTTTCATGGCCATATCTGTTCTTGAAGATTCCGGCTATATGTCAAGGGTAGCGGTAATTATGGATAAATGGATGGGAAAGATAGGCCTGAGCGGAAAGAGTTTTATGCCGATGGTATTGGGGTTTGGATGTACCGTCCCTGCAATTATGGGAGCAAGAATAGTTGAAAACAAATATGAAAGGCTTGCGACAATAATGGTAATTCCTTTTATGAGTTGCGGAGCCAGACTTCCGGTATATCTTCTTATAATTTCGGCGTTTATTCCATTTAAATTTCAAGCACTTGCGCTTCTGATGATATACTCGACAGGAGTGCTGTTTGCTGCTGTTTCAGCCAAAATAATGAGACTCACCATTTTCAAAGGTGAGGAGAATCCGCTGATAATTGAACTTCCTTCATATTCCAGACCTTCATTTCGAACTATCCTTAAGCTGACATGGGAGCGTGGCAGACACTTTCTTGAAAAGGCGGGGACGATAATTCTTTTTGCAAGTATGATACTCTGGTTTTTGAATACATATCCCAAGATCAATACAGATGATTATAATGGGCTGCCAAATAACAAAATTGCTCAAATGCAGGCGGAAAATTCATTTGCCGGTCGTACCGGTCATTTTGTCGAGCCTATTTTTAAGATTTTTGGAGCTGACTGGAAAATTGCTAGTTCTTTTATTGCAAGTCTTGCCGCAAAAGAGCTTTTTGTGTCACAAATGTCAATTCTTAATGCTGTTAGCCATAATGATGATGATTCTGAAGTTCTTCAGAGAAAATTCAAGGAGGATTACTCTCTGCCGACAGCTGTTGCAGTAATTCTTTTCATTCTGCTCTCCGCTCCATGTGTTGCAACCTTTGCAGCAGTAAGATTTGAAACTAACTCATGGTTCTGGCCTTCAGTTCAATATATAGGCATGATAACGATCGCTTATGTTTCGGCAGTGACAGGCTTCTTCTTTTTAAAAATGTTTTTTTAGACTTGTTAATGTTGTTGACTTAATTTCTGAAAAGAGTTAACATGAACGCCGGATTGTTTGGAGTTCGGATAATGAAAAAGATTATTTTTGTTTCTGCTGTTTTTGCTTTATTTGTGATTCCCGTTTATATGACGGCTCAATCTCAGTACAATGTCGAAAGCGGTTCGAATTTTCAGGAGCCGCCTCCATCACCGCCGATAGATCCTGATCCACCACCACCACCACCACCAGACCCATTCAGTAAGTAAATTCTTTAAAAAGCTTCCAGAACATTGAAATAAAAATTGTATCCTTCAGGCGTAAAACCCATGTCGAACCGGAAATTTATTTTTTTATCTTTACTTAATTGAAACCGGACTCCAAATCCGCCGGCATATTTTATATCTTTAAAAAAGAATTCCATCATTTCGTGTTGTACTTTGCCGACACCAAAAAAAAGAACTGCTCCAAGTCTCCACCAGATTGGAATTCTCCATTCTATCTGGCTGGCAATAAATATATTATCCCTGAATCTTCCACCGGCGTAACCTCTTAAAAGGTCTTTGCTGCCTAGTGATGGTAAAAAAGAAAGAGGGGCATTTCCCTGAACTGAATCAAAAACAGCTTGCAGAGCCACCACGCTTTTAAAAAATGATGGAATATATCCTCTAAAATCGAATTGAAATCTTGAAAAATTATATTCACTTCCGATCCACCATGGGAAATATTGATATGAAATTTCTCCTTCAATTCCGTTTGTCGGGAAAAAAGGATCATTTTTGCTGTCATAATTTAATTTTATTCCAAACCCTGAAATAAAACCTTCGTCCTTTTTATTTTGAAAATATTCCTGTGCAAGTCCGTTATTTCTGGACTCAATAAGTTTGTAATATCCCTGTGTCAGAAGAATTCCTCCATAAAGCGAACGCCAGAGTCTGTAATCAAAAGAGTTCTCAAATTCAAAAGTGAAAGGCTCAAATATTTCCCCATGCTTGAAATTCGTATGATTTCCGATTCCATAAAAATCTGTTGGATACTTGGAAAATACAAGCTTGCTGCCCCAGTGCCAGTTTGCGTTATCCCAGTAAATATTGCCGACATTGGCATTTAAAAGCTGATTTCTGAGTGTATAAAATGCAACAATAGCAAATGACTGTGATTTATTTATGTATTCGTCTTTGAAAACATCTTTGTATAAAACAGCACTTCCTCCAAATCCTGCACTTGTGTCTGAAGAATAGAAAACTACAGGAAAAACAACCCATCCGATATCGTTATCTTTTTTCTTTTCTTCCTGAGCGGAAATGTATGATGATAAAAAGACGAAAATCAGGATCAATAGAAACTTTCTTTCCACCAGCACCCCGCTATTTTTTTATAAAAACCAGATATTCGTTCTGTTTTTTTACAACTTCCAGAATGTTTTTGCGGAACTCCGCATAGTCTGAAGTTGAGATTTCTATGCAGCTGTTTGTGAAAACTGATTTTATTTCCACTTCGCTGCTTGTGATACCGACCTGTCTTGAAATCAGCATACACCCGGTCTTAATTTCAAATGAACTTGGAGCGGAATCAATCTTTGTTCCTTCCGGGATCTTGAATTTTACATTTATCTCATAATTGCTCGGCACTCCTGTCCAGAGAGGAAGAAGCCTTTTTTCCATGGAGATTATTGACGAGTTTACTATCTGTTCAGGCAGTGAAATAATGATTTTGTTATCAGTCTGCGAGACCAGGTTTGTTACATCAGCAGAATAATTTATTGTGAACGGTTTTGAAATATCCTCAATATCAGAGTGATCATATTTTTCAAGAACCCCGCCTTTAAAAAGTGTGTTCGCAATTCTCTGGAACATTTTATTTCCAGTATCTTTGGTTCTTAAAACCTGTCTGAAAGATGAAGAAATTCCTCCTTTCATTGTTATGAAATCATTTACAGTAAGTTTGCCGTTCTCAGAGAAAGAATAAGTCCTCTCATGTCTCTGATAGTTAAAATCAGGTGACTGATAAGGTATTTCCATGAATTCGTATTTTCCGGTTTCAGGAACAAGTTTCAGTGCTGTTGCTCCTTGATCATCCTGTCGCAGACTGCCTATTTCAAGGAGGTCCACTGTAGGATCCATAAAGAATCCTTCCTGAATGCCATCCTGTTTCGGAATATAGACGATTGCGTGGTTGAACTGCTGATTAGGTATTTTTTTCTGGAATCTTCCGGCATCTTTTGTGCGGAGTATCACATAATCGACATTTAAAGATATCTCTTTCGCAAGCTGGATGAAAAGCACGGCTTTATCTTTACAGTCGCCGTATCCTCTTTCAAGAGTCTGTGCAGCTGTATGCGGTTTTACTCCGGCAATTGTATTTTCATATTCCTGCTGATATCGTATTTCCTGAGCGACAAAAGAGAATATTTTATTGATCTTTCCAAGCGTTGTTGTTTCATCTTTTGTTAATTTCTCAGCTTTTTCTTTGACTTCTCTGCCGGTAGCAAAGGCATCTTTCAGAAGCGCTTTTTCCCAGTTTACATACAAATCCCAGTTGTCAGAAGTGCTTACGGTAACTGTTTCCAGAAAATTTTCTATTGGTGGTGAGTTAGGTTCATAATTGATAGGTTCTATGTTTTCAGCAATAAATTTATGACTGATAAACTCTCCTGAAGTATCAACGACCTGACGAATTCTGTTTCCGATGATATCAATACTGATTTTCTTATCTTTGGGATAAAGAAGATTCCATTCAGAATAAAAAACATGCCGCATCGGACTTTGCACATACCAGTTCTCAACAAAATAATTTTCCAGAAACACAGGTGCCGGTTTGTAATGAACATACTGGACGACAGTATAATCGCCTTTGTTAAGCTGTCTGAACTTTATTTCATATGCTGATACTGAACTGGCTTCGGTTTTTTTCATGTCAGAAGAAACTGCATAAGCTTTAAGTATCTTTTTTCTTCCGTCATAAGGAAGAAAAGAACTTATCATTGAATCTCTTCCTGCATCGTTGAGAGCTTTGTTGACTTCAGTCACAAACCATTTGCTGCTTCCGTCGCTGTTGATCTTGCATATTGCATGGTCATAGACAAGAAGAGTTTCGGCTCCGTCGTCAGGTGTTATTGATCCGGACCGTTTTATCATATCCATTATCATGTTCTCATCGGGGACAAGACTTTCGGCAAAGTCTTTTTCTTCAACTTTAACAAAAGATATCCTTTCAGAAACATAACTGTTGTGAGGGTCAAGTTCATGAGCCTTTTCCCATTCCTTCAATGCGGCGGTATTGTCCCCTGATTCATAATACAAATCTCCTGATTTGCTGTAGACCGATGAGTTTTCAGGCATGAATTTTTTTATCTTATTTAGCTGTACCCTTGCATTCGCAAAGTCTTTTTGTGACTTGTAGATATCAAAAAGCTGAAAATAACCTTTGGTCATGTATGGGTAAAGCCGCAAGCTTTTTTCTGCAAAATAGATGGCTGAACGGTAATCCTGTTTCAGTTGTGCAATGTTATAAAGTTCATCATGAACAAAAGAATTTCCCGGGGAAAGCTTGAGTGCTTTTCTATAATATTTTTCACTATCCTCTCTATATCCCAATTTATTCATAATCGACGCCATGTTAAGTAGCAGAGAAAAGCTGGAAGGGTTCTTTTTTAGTGCTGTCTCAATAGTCCTTCTTGAATCCTCAAGCCAGCCTTTGCTTTGATATAGTCCGGAAAGACTTTTATACGCATCGATAGATCCGGGATTTAATTCGAGCGCCTTTTTGAGATCTTCTTCGGCATTTTCCTTCTGATCTTTTCTGGAAAAGAAATCTCCTCTGAGGATATAGAACATTCCAAGATCAGGATATTTTTCTATTGCTGTTTTCAAGAGATCTATATATTTTCCTTCTTCTTTGGATACTTCAAGAGAACCTGCCATAAAAAACATTGCAAACATGTTGGTCGGATTTTTGTTGAATATGGTCTGGATATAATTTCTGGAATATTTTTCGTACCCCTTTTCTCTTAAAATAAGGAATTTGATAAGTCCTTCCCTGAAATTGATGGACAATGGTGCTTCCTGTTCAACAGGCATAATTACAGAAGCATTAAGATCATTGCCGTTATTACTGTTCAGTGCCTTATATTTACTGACAAGGTCAGTCGGGACTTTTCCAGATACATCTGTGATCCTTGCAGAAATATTCCATGTGCCTGATTTCTGGCATGATTTCAGAACTATGACATTTTCGCCTTTAAGCAGTTTCGTTTTTATGATAACATTGTCAATGCCGTAATATTCGATGTTCTCATCAGAAAATATATTTTTTCCGTTAAGCCAGACCTTTAAACTGTCACCTGTTGAAATGTTAAGCATTATTTCTTTGTCAGAAGGAGCGAATATTGTTGTACTCAGATATGCCAGTGCATCGCTTGATGGTGAGAAAAGACTTCCCAGAGGAATACTTCCACGGTTTTCTTTTGAATATATTCTACGCCAGCCTACATCTACTACTTTTCCCTTGTATTTTTTTGCAAAATCCAATTCTTTTTCCGGAGGAAACTCTTCATAGAACCCTTTGCCGTTATCGTTGTCAAACGAGCCTATAACCATCCATTTGCGGATATATCTGTTGCTGTCAGCTTCAAATCGTGCTTTTTCAGGATCATCATTCATAAGATACAATCCTGATAATATGTTCCTTGCAAACTGGATGACCTGCTCGTTTTTATGCTCAGAACTGATAGTTTCCAGAGCTTTGATAAAAACGGTCTTTTCGTCCGCGGTAAGCTGCATCGAATTGATCAGACTCAAATAAAGAAGTGTGTCGGGGCTGTTAAGATCAAATGATGCTTGCAATAAATGGTCAAATACTGAATCTGAGTCTGATTCCAGAAGTGATATCAAAGCTGCTATCTCATGAAGTGCAGCATTGCCGGGATATTTTTCAAGCCCTTTCTGAAGATCTGCTTCAATATTCTTAAGGTCGGGGTTTTGACCGTATGCGGCCTGTTGAACTGTTTCGACTTCATTTCCTGTCGTAGCGTATTTAAGAACCAGATTCAAGTTCTTTTTCTTTACAGGCTGGACAGTTTCTTTTCCTGCAGAAGATGTCGCACATGATGAATATGTAAGCAATGTAAATAAAAGTGCGAATAAAATAAGTTTTTTCATGGTACCTCTTTTTGAGTTTTAGGGAAGTGGTTCAGGATCGGTTTCCATGTTTCCATCAGTGGTGTTTTCAGGCTCTGTTTCGGTTTTGTTTTCTGTTCCGTTTATATTTTCTTCATCTTCCAGAGCGGCATTAAATTTTTCATTGATCTCAGATTCAGCCAGTTTCCTGATGAATCTGTCTTCAGACCATACGCCGTATTTAACGGTTCCATCCTTCAGCGTCAGTTTTCCGATTCCGTGATATTTACCGTCAAGAAATCCGCCTTGGAATGTTTCTCCAGATTTCTTCTTTAAAATGCCGTCACCGGTAACTTTTCCCATTCTGAATCCGCCGGAATATTCATTACCGTTCGGGTAAACCATCTTTCCTTTCCCATGCATTGTGTTGGCAAGGAAAGCTCCCTCATATATTTCGCCGTTCTTCTTTTTAAGTACACCCGTTCCTTGTCTTTTTCCATCTAAGAAATCGCCCTCATAAATATCGCCGTTCTCATATTTCATTTTTCCGATACCGGTTCTTTTATCTTTAAGGAAGTCTCCTTCATACTCAGCACCGCTGGGAAAAAACATTTTTCCTTTTCCATTCCTGAGACCGTTGATATATTCTCCATGATATTCTTTTTCATCTTTAAATCTGTAAATACCTTTTCCATGAATAACATCATCTTTGAATTCACCTTCATAACTGTCTCCGGCAGGTGTTGTCAGTGTTCCCTGACCGTTTCTCATGTTGTCTTTGAATTCACCGATATATTTTGTTCCATCTTTAGCTGTAAATTCGCCGAAACCGTTGAAAGTTCCGTTATCAAAACTGCCTTTATATCGATCTCCGTTTGCATAAATGTATTCGCCTTCGCCAGCTTTCTTGTTTTTACGGAATCCGCCTATATACTTGTCTCCATTGGCTAATCCGTGGATACCAACATCTTTGATTTCGTTCTTATCAGGTTCACTAGCCGTTGTTTCCACTCCCGCTTCCTTCTGTCTGCTCTGCTCACTTTTAACATAAGCTTCTTTCGTTGAGCAGGACCATGCCAGAATTAAAGTGATGAAAAAAACAATAAAACGGCGTTTCATATATACCTCCAGCTTCTTGTAATAAACCTCGCAAACCGACAGAATTTACCAAAAAACGGGTATTAAATCAATGTTAATCGAATCAGTGGCACTTTAATTATTTTGTTGATTTCTTACACATCAGTTCATAGACTGAAAACGGTTTTTTACGGGGTGAAAATGGAAAATATTAAGATTAAAGAAACAAAGCATTTTCTGAATATGCACAAAAGACTTGAAAATGCCATTCTGGATTATGATATGATAAAACCGGGTGATCATGTTATTGCCGGGTTGTCTGGAGGAAAGGATTCTTCTATACTTTTAAGACTTCTTGCCCGCAAAAAAATAGTGACAACAAATGATTTCACGCTTTCTTCGGTTTTTGTGAAGATGGGATATGATGGTGATGATGAAAAGGTAGAATATTTAAAAGGTTACTCTGAGAATCTCGGTGTAAAATTTCATGTTGTTGATGAACCGATACAGGAAACTTTTAAAAGAGAAAAAAAGAATGTCTGTTATCTATGCTCAAGGAACAGACGGCTTGCAATATTCAGACATGCCGATTCTGTCGGAGCGAATGTTGTTGCTTTCGGTCACCACAAGGATGATTTTATGCAGACTTTGATGCTAAACATTTTCTACAGCGGAACGCTCGGCGCAATGAAGCCGCACAACTCTTTTTTTGATGGAAAATACCGTATTATCAGACCGATGCTATATATTGATGAACAGATGATTATATCAGAAGCTGAGAAGACGGGTCTGCGAACATTTCATTCCGGCTGTCCATTACAGTGCCCTTCAGAAAGATTATTTGTCAAAGAAATCCTTGAAACAGTTCGCAGGCATTATCCAAAGTCGAGAATGAATGTTTTCAGGGCAATGTATTCACCGAACCACGAATATCTTTTGAAGCCGCCTTCAAAAAAAGGAATGGGTTGATCAGATAAGTTTTGAAACGAGTCCGTCTCTTCGCAGATAATCTCTGTGTGCTCCGGAATGATTTTCAAGAATATAGTTCAAGTAGTTGATATTGTGCAGCATTCCTGTGTGATACAGATTGCTGTTAATGTTGTGTCTTTCTCTGAAATGAATAATCATGAGCCTGTCAATTCCTTCAAGATCTTTTTCAAGCCGCCGTTCCATTGTTTTATAAAAATCCACCGTTTTTCTGAGCATCTGTTCTTCTGAATCAAAACCGGGGATCTTGCCGGCCTTGAATTCGCGGTAAAGAAAAAGAAGTTTCTCAAGATATATTCTGTCTGCCATCTGCCCGAGAAGGTCGCCTGCTCCGAGAATAAGTGCAAGCCGTCTGGTTTCCTCGTTTACAAAATCAACTCTCTGAAGGTCCACTTTAAGTTCTGTCGAAAGTATGACCTGACTTATCTGAGCTGTCATCAATTTAGGATAACCTTTTGATTTCATATATTTTTTCACAAACTCGATGCTTCTTTCAACATGACAGGCCGTGTATTCCGCACCGCATTCGACAGAGTCGGTTATCTCAGGGATATATCCTGTGTCATGGAACAGAGCGGCCGCTCCAAGGACAAAAACGCCGTTATCGGAAATAAATTCATCACTCAGTTTGACAGCATCAGTCAGTCGAAGTGATGCTATCAGCACATCCATAATATGTCTGAAATCATGATATTCAGTGTCACAGGCACGATATCCCGGGAATCTGCCTTCATAAAGATCCCTGATGTCATAGAGAAGCGTTTTAAATCTGTCAGCAAGTTCATGTTTCATTTGAAGAAACTGGAGGAGTTCGGATACGATTTTTTCCACTTCATTTAAATTGCTCGTATCAACAAGCATTGAAAGCTGATCCATTGTTTTTCTTTCTTTCTTATCGTTCATAAAATGAATTTTATGGACAATGAAAACAGAGTCAATTTTTCTCATTTTTGAGTTAATCTTTTCCTTGCAAAAAAAAAGTGATGAAAGTATTATTGCACAGTTTTAAAGTTCAAAAGGTGGTGTCGATGAAAAATACGCTTTTGCTGAATGAAATCAGGGAGATGCTGCATGACGGGCTTTATGATGAAATAAAGCTTTTTGTCGAATCCAACCCGCCGCATGTTGTTGCAAACTTTCTTGAAGCACTTAAAATAAACGAAATTGTAAAAATATTTTCTTTTATTGATGAAGAGATCGCTGCTGAAGTCTACGCCGCATTTGAAGATGATGTTAAGAATCTGCTTACGAAAGAGCTTTCAAGCAGAGAGCTGGCGGAACTTCTGTATGAGCTGCCTGATTCAATGCACAGTCAGATCCTGTCGACTTTTTCTGAAGAAGAAAAGGCAAAAATCAAAAAGCTCATCAGTGAAGTAGACAGTGAGGAGCAGTTAAAGCAGGAACAGCAGTTTGCCCATATTCCAGGGATTATAAGAGACAGTGACGGTACTATTCATGAAGGTATAAGGGTTTACAAACCTGTAAATAAAAAGTTCAAACAGATAAATACTCTTGAACCGGGCGGATTTGTAAATGTTGTCGATCCTGATCAGGAGGAAATAGATCTCGTATGTAAGCAGCTGAACATTTCTCCCGATTTTTTTGATTATGCTCTGGATTCGGATGAAAGGGCAAGAATAGAAGACGACGACAGCAACAAACTGATTATCGTCAGAGTTCCCTATTTTGATGAAACAAGCAATGACAATGTTTACGGTACTATTCCTCTCGGCATAATTTTTTCCGGAAACACAATCGTCACAGTCTGCAGCAGAGAGGTTGTTGTTGTCAGAAAGCTGATCGAGAAAATGTCGAAGAATGGAATTTCGGGTCTTGAAAAAGATGCCTTTATTCTGGGAATGCTTTTTGATACGACTCAACTTTTCCTCCACTATCTCAAGCAGATCAGCAATGTAATCAACATAGTTCAGAAAAAAATACAGGATACAAGCAGGAATGAAGATCTTATAAAACTGTTCAATCTTGAAAAGAGTTTGGTCTATTTTGCAACTTCAATGAAATCAAATGAATTCATGACTGCAAGATTGAAAAAGACAGGCATAGTCCCGGTCAATGACAAAAATGACGATCTGCTTGATGATATAATGATTGAAAGCCGTCAGGGAATTGAGATGGCATCGATTTACAACAACATTGTAAGCGAGATGATGAACGCATTCAGTTCCATCATTTCAAACAAGCTGAGCAATATAATGAAACTGCTGACTATAATAACGATCGTATTGACAATTCCGTTGCTTTTTTCATCTGTTTACGGAATGAATATTAAGCTGCCGTTACAGGAATCGGATGAGATATTCTTTATTCTGGTTATCCTTTCTCTGATAATTGCGGCGGTAACGGTTTTCTTTTTTAAGAAAAAAGACTGGTTCTGATGTCAGGTACAGCTTGCTATCTTAAAGTTGACTTTTCCATACTGTTTAATTATAAACTCGGGTGATTTATTTTGTATGATCCTTTTTGGAGGGAAATATGGCATATTTAAAGCTCAGGGGAGCAAGAAAAGCAAAAAAGAGAAAAGAGGAAGAAACAAAAAGCCTTGCTGAACAGGATGCTTTTCAGGAGCAGGGTAAGAAAATGGTTGATAGACTTATGTCTCATCCTTATTTTATACTGGGAACAGTAGCTTTAGTTTTGTCAATTGTATTTTTAGGGATGTTTATCTCCTCCAGAGTGAAGGCTAATTCAGACGAAAAATCTGCTTCTTACGCTGCCGCTGTTGAAGTTTTTGAAAGCGAGACCGGCGAAAGCTCTGAATTCAAGACCGAAACAGAAAAATATGATAAAGCGATCTCTCTTTTTAATTCAATAATTGAAGATCAGAAGGGTTCAACCAATGCTGTTTCCGCAATGATGTATGTCGGAAAAGCTTATTATGCGAAAAATCAATGTGACAAGGCTATAGAGTCTTTTAAAAATGTGAGAACATCAGGAAAGCTTGAAGAGAATCTTCTTTTCGGTGCTTATGAAGGAGAAGCATACTGCTATTTTGATAAGGGCGATTTTGAGAAAGCTATCGGTATATGGAAGGAATGGCTTGACAAAACAACACCGCTTTATAAAGATAATGCTCTTTATTATATTGGTGTGAGTCTTGAAAAACTTGGAAAGAAAGACGAAGCTTTAACATATTTCAAAAGGATCAGGGACGAATATCCGAAAAGTATGATAATTGGAAAGATCATTGACAAAATTCCAGCTGAAAAGATTGAGCTTCCTAAAAAACAGGATGTTCAAGGCTGATGACAAAATTCTCAGATAGGATCATTAAATCGCTGTTTATTTTTTCTGCGGTGTCTGCATTCTCATTTTCCTATGCCTCGGAACTGGTGCTGGAATGGGCGCAGCCGGTCAAAAAGAATCTGATTCAGCTTAATAAAAGAGAACAGGGTGGAATAACCGTTTTCGGTAAAGATATTCTCGTTGCAACAAGAAGTGGTGCTTTGCATCGGTTTTCTTCAAAAGGTGAACTTAAAAAAACACTGGTTTTTGACGGCGAGTTCTATTTCCAGCCTGAAGTTCTTGATGATGGACGCGTTCTTGTTGCTGTCTCAAATTCAGTTTTTATGCTGGATGCATCGCTCAACCTTGTCTGGAGCAGTTCGGGGAAAACGCCCGTCGCATCAAGACCTTTTATTGACAACAATAATATTTTTGTTCAGTTTCAGGATAATGCGATATATGTTTTAAATAGAACTGACGGAAAGATAAAGACTTCCTACACATATTATTCAGAAGAAGAGGTTTCATTTCTCAGACTTTCCGGTCCGTTTATATCCGGTGACAAATATGTTTTCGGTTTTTCAAGCGGAATGATAGTTTTCTTCATGCTGAAAGATCAGGCGGCTTCAGAATTAATACCGTACTATAAATTTAAAACTTCCAACAGGTCAAGTCTGCTTGAGAAGAAAGAGTTTTTTGATGTTCTCAGTATAATTCCCGTGAAAGATACGATCCTCTTTTCAGGAGGCGAGTACGGCGGAATGATAGTTGAAGGGAAAGTGCAGCAGCTCGAAAACATGAAAAATCTGCAACTTGTAAAAGAGATTGATGAAACAGTCACCGGTTTCGGAGAAGGCGGTATTTTCAAATTTGACAGTGAAGGGAAATTTGTTTCGAAGCCTTTTAACTCGTTGAATTATGTTTCAAACTATCTTCAAGCAGGCGGCTTTGCTGTTGTTTCCACGACTGGTGAAGGTTCGATAATAGGTTATGATGAAGGATTCGTTTATCTTTTTTCGCAGGATCTGAAAAAACAGTATCATTCGGTGATGATTCCCAATGGTATTTCATCGGCAATGGCGGCAATAGATAATTCGGTTTTTATCTTGTCAGATATGGGTGTTATATATAAGTTTAATATCGTAAAATGATAGAATTTTTTACTTGCATTATCAGAAAAAATGGATAAATATTCACAGGCTGGTTGAAAAGGGATTTTTTTATTTAGGAGGAATCGATGAACAAGTCGACTTTAATTAATGTTCTTTCAGAAAAGGGTGATCTTTCCAAGAGAAACTCAGAACAGTTTGTAAATCTTATGGTTGATGCCATGATTGGTGCAATGATTCAGGAAGACAGAATTGAAATAAGAGGTTTCGGAAGTTTTGTTATCCGTCATTACGGCTCATACGAAGGAAGAAATCCTAAGACTGGTCAGACAATAAAGATCATTGACAAAAGACTTCCTTTCTTTAAAGCAGGAAAAGATCTTCTGTCCCGTTTAAGCTAATTGATTTTTAATTGATCATATGTCTGCGCATGTCTTTGATAATGCGTGGTTTTTTTGGTTTTTTCCTTTTACTATAAATGCCGTTCAAAACAGACTCTTACTTTACATTTGAAGCAATTCAACTTGCCAGACATTTTGTTTCACAGAATGACGGCAATGAAATTGTTATGGCCGGAACTGTAAATGATAACGGTCTTATATGTGATCTCAGAAGAATTTCGATGGGAAATTCATTTTCGGTTCCCGCAGTCATCGCAGCAGCTTCGCCCGGAGAAATACTGATACATAATCATCCGGGAGGCGATGTCAGACCGAGCATCCCTGATCTTGATGTGGCGGCCCGTGCTGCGGAAAAAGGTGTGGGATCTTACATCGTTGATAACAACATCCTGACGGTGTTTCCGGTCGTTGAAAGAATAATCCCTGACAGTGATGAAATAGAAAATATAAATCCTGATGAAGTGACTGCTATTCTTGGCGAGAACGGAAATCTTAAAAAAGCGCTCCCCAGCTATGAATTCAGACTGCCGCAGATAAAAATGGCACTCGAAGTCACTGATTCAGTGAATTCTAATAATATTCTGGTTGCCGAGGCTGGAACAGGAACCGGTAAAAGCTTTGCATATCTTATTCCTGCGATGCTTTATGTATCTAAAAACAAAGGCAAAAAGGGTGTTATAAGCACTTCAACCATTGCACTTGAAGAACAGCTTTTTGAAAAAGATATTCCGTTTCTTCTGAATAAACTGAATTTCAATGATATCACGGTTGCCATTTTAAAAGGTCGCAGTAACTATCTGTGTAAAAGGAAATATTCACTTTTCAGGATGGAGAGCCTTCAGACAAAGATCATTGAAAAGGAAGATTCAAGAATGGAAGCTGTGCGAGAGATAGATGTCTGGATGAATCAAGTTAATGACGGCACCAAATCATCAATGAACAATGCACTGGCGAACGATGTCTGGTCTGAAATATGTGCCGAGGAATTCACATGTGAAAAGAGCAAATGCAGATATTTTAACACCTGTTTTTTCTTCAAGGCAAGGCGGAAAGCGAATTTTGCCTCGCTCATTCTGATAAACCATCATCTTCTCATGGCTGATGTTTCAATGAAAATGGAAGGTGAAGAAGAGGTCGGTCTGCTTCCTAAATTTGACATTCTTGTTATAGATGAAGCTCACAATCTGTTTAAAAGTGCCATAAGTTTTCTTGGCGAAAGCGTTTCAACCCAGAGTGTTGTCAAGCAGTTGAACAGACTTTATTTTCCAAAAAGAGGGACGGGGCTGCTCACAAAAATGCTTGATAATTATGCTGATAAGGAAGTTGCCGGGTCTTTTGAAAAAGCTGTCAACCGTCTTTCTGCTTTCATTCCGATGTTCGCTCATTCGATAGTTCCTGAAGTGATCGAAGTGCTCGGAAAAGATTCTGAAGATCTGTATGAACTCGATAATATAAAGATAAGAAATGATATTTTACATGTTCTTGAAAAAGCTGTCGCCGCCATTGTGGAGATAACCGGTCTAGTTGAACCTGCTTTGAAGAAAATAAAGGCGGTGAACACTTCCACGGAAACTTTGCGGACAATAAATGACGACCTTGTTATGTCGCTGATCACCGACACAGAAGGAACTGTTCTGAAGCTGAAAGGATATGCAGAATTTTTGAGTGATTTCTGCATTTCAAAAGATACGGTTTCGAAAGTTTTCTGGGGTGAAAAGGATAAAAATCAGATAGTTACGCTCACAATGACCCCAATCGAGATTCAGACAATACTTGCAAAAAGACTTTACGATGTGACTTCATGTGTCATTCTCACTTCGGCAACGCTGAGCACGGGAAAAAATGAGGACGGATTTTCGTTTTTTAACAGGGAAAGCGGACTTGTGCTGACCAATCGTGAAAAAAAATATGTAAATCTTGCGAGCTGTTTTGATTACAGTTCACAGGTCCGGGCTTTTATCTGTACCGATATGCCTTCACCAGTTGATAACAAAGAACTTTTCGATACTGAAAGCGTGAGAGCATCAAGGGAGATTGTTAAGGCATCAAATGGCGGCGCGCTTGTCCTTTTCACTTCGATCGGGCATCGTGAACAGGCGGCAAAATACCTCGTCGACCTTGATTTTAATGTTATATGTCAGGGAAAATATGCCATCTCAAAAATTGTGAAGGATTTCCGGGATGATAAAAATGCAACACTTCTTGCCACTGATACTTTCTGGGAAGGTATTGATATGAAAGGAGAAACTTTGCGCAATCTGGTCATAATGAAGCTCCCGTTCAGATTCCCGAGCCATCCGTTTATTAAAAGATATGTCGCCAAACTTGAAGCTGACACAGGGCAGGGCGGATTTGCTGTCTACACACTTCCCAATGCACTCCTCAAATTCAAACAGGGCTTCGGCAGACTCATCAGAACAAAAGATGATGTCGGAACAGTCACCATACTCGACAAAAGAATGATAGAAAAATATTACGGCAGAGAATTCATCAAAGCCGCTCCCGACGGAGTCAAATTCTTCACCCTCCCAAGCGGACAGGTCGCAGAAAAAATTAAAGAGTTTTTTGGGAAATAGCTCTTCGTAATAATTCTAACTCAATTGTGACAACACTGTCACGACATTTTCATAAAATCGAGAAAACTTAACAATTTTATAAAACTTTCTTGAAAAAGTCGACAATTCAAGCTGAGTTTCTTGCTTTTATCATCCTGTAGTGATATAAAATTCAAGCTATTATCATTTTGAAGAGTGATAAAAATGGAAAATGTGAAAGCTTTAATGGTTGAAATGCAGCAGATTTTAATAAAAACGAAAGGTGTAAAGCGATATTGCGAAGATTCCATTTTCGGTGCAATGGGATCGAAACCAATTAAAATAATTACTGGTTTCAGACGCAGTGGAAAATCATTTCTTTCAAAACAGATTGCATTGCGGCTTATAAATGAAGGTGTGTACAAGCTCGAAAATATTATGTATCTGAATTTTGAGCATTATCAGCTCCGTGAGTTTAATGATCCTGAGTCACTTGATAATGTTTTCAAAATATTTAAAAGGGATATCGCAGATACTGATGCAAAACTTCTTTTGATTTTTGATGAGATTCAGAATGTAAAAAACTGGGATGTATTCATAAGAACTATTTATGAAATGTATGGAGAAGAAATCGAAATAATATTAACAGGTTCTAATTCCGAGCTATTATCTTCTGAAATTGGTTCAAATCTTGCGGGACGATTTATTGAATTTGAGTTGCTTCCTTTCAGTTTCAAGGAATATCTTAAATATTTTGATGTCGAAATTAAAAATGCCACAGATTTTTTGCGTAAAAAAGAAATTATTTACAGGCACTTCAATCAATACAGGTCAACAGGTGGTCTTCCTGAAATATGTTCTGTTTCTGATGAGTCAGCAAAGTATTCTTATTTGCAGGGGATTGTAAGCAAAGTCATTCTGGATGATATTATTGAAAGATTTAAAATAAAAAGTCCTGACACTATTGAAAAAATTTTGTATTTTCTGAATTTGAATATCGGAAATATTGTTTCATTTACTAAGTTGCAAAGTTATCTGGAAAAAATGAATGCCGCGATAAATAGTGACACTGTTATTTCTTATGTTAATTCAATAATAAAAACATTCACATTATTTGAAGTGAACCGTTTTGATTGGAAGCAGGGGAGGATTTTTGAAACAAGCAAGAAATTCTATTCGATTGACACAGGAATCACAAACTCTTTTGATCACACAACACGAAACCACTCAAAACTTCTTGAGAATATAGTTTTTCTTGAGCTTTGCCGAAGAAATGTGACTGTGTATTTCGGAGGTCTTAAATCAGGAAAAGAGATTGATTTTGTTGCAAAAAACAGATCAGGTTCTAATTTTGACAAATATCAGGTAACAGAAAAACTTACAGAAGAAAATAAAAAAAGAGAGATGGAATCCTTTTTGACAGAAGATGAAATCCTTAAAAATGGAATTAATTATCTCCTTGAGTTAGATTGTGAAGAAGAGGTGATTAATTTAAAAGGAAATGAAATAACTAGGAAAAATCTAATTAAATGGTTGCTGAATGTATAAAATGATTTTATTTGATTCTATGTTGTTTTTCAGATTTCCACTTTTTCCTTAACAAACCGTTTGGTTTCTTCAGATAAAAATGTGGTGAGCATTTTTGCTGCTTTTTCGAGGATTATGGGGAGAACTATCTGTTCGTCTTCTGTGAATTTTCCAAGGACAAATGAGGAGACATCGCCTCGTGACGGTCTGCCGACTCCGATCCTGAGTCTGGGGAAATCATTGCTTCCTGTTGCATTCGATATGGATCTCAGTCCGTTGTGACCTGCAAGTCCGCCGCCGTTTTTGAGTGAGATCGTGCCGAAGTCTGATTCAATGTCATCGTGTACAATAAGGATTGCATCATTATTCAGTTTAAAAAATGCTTTTGCCGCAGTCACACTTTTTCCGCTGAGATTCATGAAAGTTCCAGGTTTGAGAAAATAATGAAGTTCGCCGTTTATTTCGGCTTTAGTCCAGCTTCCATTGAATTTTTCACTCCAGTTGGGGCTGAAAAAGTTCTCCATCGCATCGGCAAGCATAAATCCGGCATTGTGCCGAGTCTTTTTATATTCATTTCCGGGATTTCCAAGAAAAACGACCAGCATATCAACTCTCGAAACAGTCAGTAAAATCAAAGGCATTATATGTATATGCTTGAAATAACGCTATAAAAAAATAAGGTACGCAAGTTGCTCACTAAATTTAGTGATGTGTTTATTTAGTTTTGTCGATCAGATGAATTAATCATAAACGGGGGTTTTTATGAAAAGTTTTGTTTTAACAGTGTTTCTCGTGGTGTTTGTATCAGCTCTTTCAGCAGAAAGTTTTGAAAAAGAAAAGATCTTTAAGCTGAACAAGCCTGTGCCTGCTTTGCAGGACATGTCGGAATTTATTGCTCATGATCTTCCTGGAATGATCGCTCTGGACAGTTCCAGAATGAACGGTCATATTCTTAAGTCCTTTGCCGCAGGTGATATAAAAATCCACAGAATAGAATGGAAGTACAAAGGTATTCCGGTTATCGGAAAATATTCTGTCATCAAAGAAAAGAACGGTGTGATTTACAAAGTGATAAACACTGTTTCAGACATAAAAATTGATACTGTTCCGAAATTCACAGCACTGGCCGTTGCTTCGAAAATCAGTAATAAATTCTTGAAAAGACTCGATAATCCTGTTTTTGCTTCAACACTCGTAATTTTATATTCAGGAGACAGATACCGTCTGGCTTACAGGATCAGATTTAAACCTGCTTCACTGGCAGACGGGAATTTCTACTATATTGATGCACACACCGGCAGTTATCTCGGCGGCGGAAATTTTGTGTTGAATGAATCTTCAAATACGGCTAAAGTTTTTGAAACAAATCCTGTTAGAAATCCTGAACCTGTTGAAGTTGAGCTTCCATGGATCGGAGATGATGCCGCGGGTAAGCTTTCTTCAGCTGTTGATGAAACCGGCGGAAGAAAAGTTGTCTCAACTAATTGTCCTGATATGGGAGAGACCACTGATTATTACGGTCAGGCAATACCGATATGCACACCTACTCAGCTTGCCAATAAAGATGAGAATGGCAGTTTTGTTTATGAAGACTGGACAAAAGGTGTCGATTTCAGTAAAGATTTCAGCGATGTATATGCTGAAGTATCGGCCTATTATCACATGTCCAAGATTTATAGCTATATTCTGGGTCTTGGAATTGAAGAGTTTCAATATCTTGATTCTCATGTTTCAGGAGTTAAGAACAGTCCGATGATAGCGATCACAAATTTTCAGATGGCGGCAAGCTCACAAAGCGGCACGATCAAACTTGCGGCCTATGATAATGCCGGATACAGTCCTTATGATCCTGCATTTTCGGATCTGTTTTTCAAGAATTTTGAGTACAAGGGCGACACAATTCTTATCGGTCAGGGTTCAAGAGCTGATTATGCCTACGACGGCGATGTTATCTATCATGAATTCGGTCACGGAATTGTTGAAAGTACGGCTAAACTGAGTGCTTATGCAGAAATGGATAAATATGGATACAGCAATGAATCTCTCGGTCTGAATGAAGGTATCGCTGATACTTTTTCTTTTCTTATTTCAGGTGATTCCTGTCTCGGAGAATATGTGGCTGGAGCTTTCGGGGCACAGTACGGCATGGAAAAATCGGGAGATTTCTACTGTCTGAGACTTGCTGATAACGGGAATCTGGTAAATGAGGATTTTAACGGCGAAAGTCATAATGACGGACTGCCTGCGGTTTCTGCACATTGGGCGATGTACCAGAAAACGCTTGAAAAAGGTCACACAAAAGATGAATTTGTTAAATACTTTATGAATTCACTGTTATCTGTGGTTTCATCGAGTGCAAATTTTCAGGACTGGGCGAATGTTCTTATTGATACTGTAGACGAAACGCCGCTTGCTTCTTTAAAAAATGATTTTCAGGCAATACTTGAGGAAAGAGGCTTTTTCAATGAAATCAGAGCAAGAAATATCACGCACAAAGCTGAGTATATAATGAGCGGCGGTATATCACAGTATCAGGGAATGCCGGCTGATACAATCAAAGTTGAGATTGAAGGAAGTCAAATGGAAGTAGGTCCGATGTATATTCAGCTTTACTATGATGTTCCTGAATGTATTGACACTATCACCATAACAGGAATGGCGACAGATGGTCAGTCAATGTCAGGTTCGACCGTTCCGAGGTTCGGACTTCTTGCCAGAAAAGATAAACCGGTCATATGGACGGTTGATGATGTTCCTTTCAAAGTGGATTATGATTCTTATATCATGGGAACAGACAGCTGGACAGTGAAAAATCTTGTGCCGGGAAGCAGATATTATTTTCAGTTCACCAACACAGGTCCGGCAGGAATGCTTTATGACCCGCAATTTACAGCTTCGTGGACCTCGTCTAAAGATTGTGCTGCTGAAGTTGCAGACAGCGACAGTGAAACAACAGATGACCTTGCTGATATTGATGAAGTCTCCGATGAAGCAAACGACGAAGAACAGATAAATACCGAGAAAAATAAAGATTCAGGTTGTGCGCTGATAGTTATTTAACTATGGAGGATAAATGTCGGCTGAAACTCGTTTGACATCTGCCAATGAAAGGGAAATTAAAAGAGTTACTTTTATTGGTATGATAATTAATATAGCTCTGTCTGCGTTAAAATTTGCCGCAGGAATTTTTGGAAACAGTCAGGCGCTGGTTGCAGATGCTTTTCACAGTCTTTCTGATTGTGTGACAGATGTAGCTGTTCTGATCGGCTCTTCATACTGGAGCGCTCCTCCTGATGAAACACATCCTCATGGTCACAGAAGGATAGAAACAGTAATAACTGTCTTTATCGGGCTTGCTCTTGTTGTTGTCGCATTAATGATAGGCTGGAATGCTGTTTCGACTATGATGGACAAGGATAATGAGCCTCCGGAAATGATAGCATTTATTGCGGCAGTACTTTCAATAGGTACAAAAGAAGGATTATATCAGTGGACGGCAATAGTCGGGAAAAAGGTGAAATCATCGGCAATGATAGCTAATGCGTGGCATCACAGGTCGGATGCTTTCAGCTCAATCCCTGCCGCTGTTGCGATAATTGCGGCGATACTTCTTCCCGGATACGGTTTTATCGATCATATCGGAGCAATGCTGGTCTGCCTTTTCATCCTTCATGCTGCATATAAGATCTCATGGACGGCACTCTGTGAACTGACCGATGCCGGTGCAAGTCAGAAAGTATGCGATACCATTGAACTTCTGGCAAAACAGGTGGAAGGTGTTAAAGATGTGCACAAATGCCGCACAAGATATCTTGGAAGCGGACTTCAGGTCGATCTCCATGTGCTTGTAGATCCGGAGCTCAGCGTCAGAGAAGGTCACGACATAAGCGCAAAAGTCAAAGAAGAGCTTATAAAAAAAGGTCCCGAAGTCATTGATGTGGTGGTCCACCTCGAACCGTTCGAGTAAGGTTCAGCTTATTTACCATGACCCATATGGTTCTTCATACTTTCTGAGATCTATGAT
>DAOQAY010000028.1:0-26038 GCA_035354435.1 bacterium | reverse complement strand
ATTGCTGGGGTTTGAACAATAGTAATCAGGTAAGTCCTGAATCTGCCGATTTTAAATTTCTCAATCCAGTCGAAATATCGGTATCCGGCGGTTTAAAGTCAATAAGTTCAGGAAATATGCATGTCTGTGCAGTATCAAACAATGATACGGTTTACTGCTGGGGAAACAATCTGAACGGTCAGCTCGGTAGAACCGGTTCTGATCTCGGGGCTCCTTCTGCTGTGGCAGGAATTTCCGGAGCGGTGGATGTATCTGTCAATGGCTATCATTCGTGTGCTCTTCTGAACGACTCCACGGTAAAGTGCTGGGGAAAAAATGAATCCGGGACACTGGGAGATGGAACAACTGATGACAGTTCTACACCTGTTTCAGTTGCTGGACTTGAGAATGTTTCAGTGATTTCGGCAGGTTTTTATCATGTGTGTGCTGTAATTGATGACGGAACGGTAAAATGCTGGGGTTCCAATGAATATAATCAGCTTGGAACTTCAACTGCCGATTTCAGTTCGATTCCTGTTGAAATTGAAGGAATTGATGATGCTGTGGCAGTAAGTTGCGGCAGATATCATTCCTGTGTTCTTCTGTCAACTGGAAAGGTGGAGTGCTGGGGAGACAGCGACTATGAACTGCTCGGCAACTATTTTACTTTGCAGTCGAATTTGCCGGTTGAGGCAATGATAACCGGAAAAGCGACATCGGTGGTTGCAGGAATATCACACTCTTGCGCTGTTCTTGAAGATCACAGTGCAGTATGCTGGGGATACAATGAATACGGACAGCTCGGAACTGACTACACATCAGGCGGAAGCTTTGTAAAATATCCGGTCGATGTCAGAAATGTTTCCGGCGACATCGAAAAAATTGCATGCGGAACTGCACACACCTGCGTTGTTTTCACAGACGGCTCAGTCAGATGCTGGGGAAACGGCGCATACGGAGCACTCGGAACAGGAGATGAAACATCGTCCTTGATCCCGCTCGAAGTCAAGTGGTAATCGGGAAAATTGAATTTTGACTATCACGACTCTTTCAAGTATATATGACGAGTTTGCTGATTAAGTGAGATCAAGGATAAAGTGGATTTATATTTAGCTCCTCTTGCAGAAATAACTTCAAAGGAATTCAGGTCGTTATGCTACGATGGCGGTGCTGATATCTGTTACAGTGAGATGATTTCTGCGAAGGCTGTCACGCTCAAAAACAAGAAAACTCTGTCGCTTTCAACGATTGATGAGAGTGAGAAAAAGACTTATCTACAGTTTTTCGGCGGTGATCCGGAAATAATCAAAGAGGCGGTGCAAATAATTCTTGAAAAAGTGACTCCATACGGAATTGATATCAATGCAGGCTGTCCTGTCAGAAAGGTTGTTGCCGCAAAGGCCGGTTCAGCTCTGATGGACGATCCAGTCAGGCTGGGAAAGATCGTGAAAGCAGTGCGAAGTGTCACAAACCTTCCTCTTTCGGTGAAGATCCGAAAAGGGTTCAAGACACCGAATTATCTGCAGTGTGCGATGGAAATTCAGGATAACGGTGCTGATCTGCTGATAGTTCATCCGAGACTCAGGACTGAGATGTTCATGGGAGTTTCTGATTACAGCGTTTCGATCGAACTTGCAGACATTATGAAAATTCCTGTGATCCATTCTGGCGATGTGAAAGCGGTGAGCGATCTCGAAAGGTTCAGGGATTCCAATATAAAAGGGCTCATGATAGGTCGCGGAGCACTCGGTGCGCCTTGGATTTTCGATATTCTGAAAGGTAATGCCGTATCAGATGAAAGAAAAAAGAAAATGATGACTGACCACTTTTCATATTACCTCAATTTAAAAGACAAAAGATTCGGACAAACTATGATAAGAAGACACGCTTCGTGGTATTCCACAGGATCAAGAGGAAGTGCCGAGTTCAGAAATCAGATATTCAGTCCTCACACAACCATCGTTGTGGCGATCAGGCTCATAAGAGATTTTTTCGGGATAGAGATATGAAAAGAATAATAGGGCAGAGCGATACTGCAAAAAAGATGAGGCGGTTCCTCCAGTATTCAAAAAAAGAGGGGAAGTATCTTATCGGCGGAGAGTCGGGGACAGGAAAATATTTCCTAGCATCACTAATAAATTCAAAGCTTTACAGTAAAGAGCCCGCCCCAATGACTATCAAACTTACAACCCCTGAAGACCTTTCAAAAGAAGGATATATATTTATAACATCCGACAGACGGCTTTTTGATGCCACCGCACCGATAATGACCTCAAGTATATGGCTCGATCCATTGAGAGAACGGGAGATTGATATTGCCGAGCTGACGGAGTTTTTTATTCAGGAATCTGGAGCATCATCGGAAAGATGGTACACTTCCAAGTCAATGAAACTGCTTGTCGATTACTGGTGGCCGTATAATGTTAAAGAATTGAAGAAAGTTGTCACCACAGTAGACGGATACAAGGCTCTGCCATATGCCAATATGAAAAAGATCCTTTCCAATTACAGTGCGACAGAGATCGTTTCGATAAAAGTCGAAAGTTTCTGGGGAGAACTCGGTGAAAATGTAAGCCCCGGTAAATTCTATCAGCTTTTTATTGATTCCATTGAAAGAGTTTTTATCAAATCGGCCCTGAAACAATGCGGAGGCTCGATATCAAAGACCGCTCAACTGCTGAACATTCACAGGAACACCCTTACTCAGAAAATGAAAAAATTCGGGATAAAGCTTTGAAAAACATCTATCCTATAATAAATCTCTGTTCAAGCTCAGAATTTAATGAACAGTTTCTGATTCAGTGCCTTTCAATAAACCCTTACTATCTGCAGTTGAGAATGAAAGATTCGCCGACTTGCGATATTGCTTCGACTGCATCAGAAATAATAAAAATAAGAGACAGGCTCAGTTCTTTAACAAAAATAATAGTCAATGACGATCTCGAAGCGGCAATTTTATCAAACGCCGACGGAGTGCATCTGGGTCAGGAAGATATGAACCCTGCAACAATCAAAACAAAGTATCCCCGTCTGATAACCGGATTGTCAACACATACAATAGAGCAGGTTGTGAAAGCTAACGGAATGAATGTCGACTACATCGGTTTCGGTCCGGTTTTTCACACATTAACAAAAAAGAACCACAGTGCGGTTGTCACGGAACTTGCAAGAAAAGCATCTGAAGAAACAAGACACAGGATCGTATTTATCGGAGGAATAAGCCGTAATAATATTGAATTTCTGCCGGCTGGCGATAAAATCTACTATGCGTTGATTTCCGGACTTAACGATTTCATTCCCGGAGAAGAATAATGAACAATGATGTCAAAATCATTGTTGTAGATGACTCACTTCAGGCAAGAAAACAGCTTGAAAAGATACTTTCGGCTCAGGATTATACGGTTATTTCTCTTGAAAGCGGTAAAAATCTGTCAACTGTCATAAAGCTTGAAAAACCGAATCTGATACTTCTTGATATCGTGATGCCGGAAATGGACGGATTCAAAGTTATGGAAAATATTTCCAGAGATAATGATATGTTCAACATTCCCGTGATTTTTCTTACCGGCAACGATGACAGTGAATCAAAGATAAAAGCTTTTGATCTGGGAGCGGTCGATTATATTGTGAAACCGTTCAATCCTGCCGAGGTCAGAGCAAGGGTCAAAGTTCATTTGAGAAGTGCTTTCCAGTTGAATACGATAATTCATGAACAGGCTTCAAGACTTAAGCAGATAGTTGAAGCAAGAGATGCTATTCTTGTTAAACCCGGAGATATTCCCGATGCAAAATTTGCTGTTCT
Organism: bacterium; assembly: GCA_035354435.1. Lineage (GTDB taxonomy): Bacteria > UBP6 > UBA1177 > UBA1177 > UBA1177 > JAKLDO01. The sequence continues at coordinate 22,257 of DAOQAY010000028.1, read as the reverse complement.
GCATTCCGCTGTTCTTGAAGCAGGCGGCGATTTCTATGATGTTCTGAAAGTTTCAGAAAACAGATATGTTTATTTTGTCGCAGATCTCAGCGGGCATGACATAGCCACCAGTTTTATGGTTCCGGCATTGAAAGCGCTTATAAGACAGAATTCCATGCCGGTTTATTCAATTGAAGAAACACTTTCCATGATGAACAATGTTCTGCTTGAGATCCTTGATGATGAAAAATATCTTACAGCATTCTATCTGATAGTTGACCGATATATGGGAAAGATATTCTGGTCTGGAGCGGCACATCCTCCGGCAGTGCTTATTCCGGTAGAAGGAGAATCTGTTCTGCTTCAAAGTTCAGGTGATCTCATCGGCATGTTTAAAAATGCAAAATATCCTGAACATGAGATGAGTGTGAAAAAGGGTGACAAAATTGTCATGATGACAGACGGATTACTCGAAGCTTCCAGTTCGTCTGTGTGGACAAACAATCCTAAATTCATGCTTCAGAGTTTCTCAGATATAGGTGATCTTGCGTTTGGAAAAATACCGAAAGTGATATTTGACCGCTATATTCCAAAAGGAACCAATGTAAAGGATGATATAATTATTCTTGCTACCGAAGTATAATCAGAAGCAGTCGGAGTATCCGCCTTTGCAGTGGCAGTCTGCCATACATTTGCTTATAAATACGGTGCCGTTCACATAACAGCAGTAAAAAGAAGTATCACTCGGGTAACAGCCGCATTCATTATCAATAACAGGTTCTGTGTCACTGACTTCAGTATCTATATCGGTTTCTGTGTCAGGATATTGAGAATCGGTATCTGTAACCTCAGTATCAATTGCCGCACTGTCGGAAATTTCAGTGTCGGAAACCTCATTTGAATCAGCATCATTTATAAAATCTTCATCGGAAGTCTGTTCAGGAAGGGACTGGCAGACTCCTGATGTGTATTCAGAACACATGATATTAGTTGAATTGATGGAATAACAGTTGGCAAAACATGCGCTGAAAGCTGAAGTCTGTCCATTACAGCAGACCGGAGCATATTCCGGTTCTTTTCCGCAGGCACAATCGTCATTGGAGAAATCTTCACTGAACGGATATCCGTCGAGCGCAGAACTGTCTTCATCACTTACTGTTTCATCAGAAATGTCATTGTCAGATCCGTATTCGGAATCATTCAAGTCAGTAGTATCACCTGAATTTCCGCTATTCCCTGTATTTCCGCTATCTCCGGCATCGCCACTGTTGCCGGAATCACCCGTATTTCCTGAATCTCCAGTGTCTCCGGCTGCGTTTTCACTGTCTGAAAGTTCTTCAGGCAGATCGTCACTGGTGTTCTTGATATTAGAGCTGTCACCGAGGTTTACAAATTTACTGCATGAGAAATTGGCAAAAGAAAAAACGAACACTAATGATATGAACAGGATCTTATTCATTAATTATCCCCTGTATCTCATTTTTTCTGTAACCGTCAGGAAAAGATTTGACATATTCCTTGCAAAGTGAAAGGTCTGCAGATTTCATTTTATACTGAGAAAAGCAGCCTTTTATAAGAATCTCTTCTTTGTAAACGCTACTTGCTTTCACAATATCAGTATGAGAATTTATAAGATTGACCGCATCCTGATAATTTCTTTTCCCTTCATGAATTTTTACAGCTTCAAAAAGTGCTTTGTCTTTTTCAGCTCCTTTTTCCATTTCGAGAGTGAACAGTTGAACTGCAGCTCCATTTTTACCAGCTTTCAAAGCTTCTCTTCCCTGAATAAGGAATGATGCATCAGGAGTAATCGAAAGTTTTGATATCGGCATTGTTTTTCTTATCTTGGGTTTTACAAGTGACGACCGTTCATCTTTTAATGTGCTGACGACCGCAACAGGGAATACCTGCTCCATATTCGAAGATAAAGACACCGAAGAACTGTCATCGGTTCTTACAACTTCAACGAGTCCTTTTGAAACGCTGACTGTCAGACCGGATGCGTTGTATGTAAGAGTGAATGAAGTACCCAGAACCCTGACAAGGAATTTGTCGCTTACAAATATTCTGAAATCATTTCCGCTGACAATATCAAATGCAGCCTTTCCTGAATTCATTTTAATTTCATTTTCTGATATGGCTTCAAGATGTGTATCTGCAAGAGTTGCAACCTGAGCTATTCTGCTTTTGAATTTTAAACCGCTTTTTTCAACACCTTTAAAAGAAAGCGTATCATTAACAATTTCACTGGTGTTCGATTTTTTCACAGAATCACTATTTTGTGCGGTTGAGCTGTCATTTTTTGAATTAAAGCCTGAATTGTAGATCACCAGTGCAAGTGCTGCGGCAGCGGCTGTAAAAGCTATCGGTCTCAAATATAATGATAAAAATCCTTTTATTCTGGAAAGAATGGACTCATCAGTCGGTTTCTTGTGAAGAAGAATAAATGATTTTTCAGCAATCTGTGCAATTTTTTCAGGGTCAGGTAAATGCGAGCTGTGTCTGCCGGAGTAGTCTTCATACAATTTCATAATTATTACCTCAACTATTTAGACTTTCTGATAATTTTGTAAAAAGCTCTTTGCGTCCGTTATAAACTCTTGACCAAACAGTCTGAAGCGGGACTTTAAGAACTTCGGCAATTTCTTTAAGCGTCAAGTCTTCAACCTCAAACAAAACAAGCGCCATTCTTTTTTCAGGAGACAATGTTTTTAATGCTTTGTTTACAATTACCGACTGTTCTTTCTTTTCATATGTAAAGTCTTCATCCTTTTTGGATAAAAGCATGTTGGAAAGAAATTCTATCGAATCGCTTACGACATCTTTCGATGTGTTTCTTTTAATATAGCGATATGCAGTATTTACGGAAACGCGGTATAGAAATGTGGAGAAAGATGAGTCTCTCCTGAAATTCTTTACCGATTTTGCAAGTTCCATAAAAACCTCCTGAACAATATCCTCAGCTTCAGCATTATAACCGAATATCCGGTACACAGTTGCCGAAACTTTCGAATAATATCTTTTAACAAGCTCAGTCCAAGCCTTCTGGTCTTTGCTTTCGACTGCAAGATCCAGAAGATCCATATCATCCATCTCACTGAGCCCATAAACTTTTTTTTCCATTATAGAAGCTCTCATGCCGGTTAAGTAACAATCCGGGAGGAATTTTATTTAAATAAAACAAAAAAAAAATATTTTTTCAATTTAGTCTGAATTTATATTGACTATTGGTGGTAAGATTTGCTATAAATCATCAATTTTGGTCCGATGTGTTTTTTTATTACTCGTTTTTTTTGGAGGTTGATAATGAACAAGTATGTCGCAACGGTTCTTAAAGATCTTAAAGCCCGTTATCCATGGGAATCTGAATTTCTTCAGGCCGCAGAGGAAATTCTTGAGTCACTTTCTCCAGTTATGGATAAAGAACCGAAGTATCAGGCAAACAAAATTCTTGAAAGAATTGTTGAACCGGAAAGAACCATCTGTTTTAGAGTTCCATGGATTGATGACAATGGCGAATATCAGATCAATCGTGGTTTCAGAGTTCAGTTTAACAGTGCAATCGGTCCTTACAAAGGCGGACTCAGATTTCACCCGAAAGTAACTCTCAGCACATTGAAATTTCTCGGTTTCGAGCAGATTTTTAAAAACAGTCTTACCAGTCTTCCAATGGGTGGCGGTAAAGGCGGTTCCGATTTTGATCCGAATGGCAAATCAGACAAAGAAATTATGCGTTTCTGCCAGAGCTTTATGACAGAACTTTGCAAACATGTCGGCGCTGATACAGATGTTCCAGCCGGAGACATTGGTGTGGGCGGAAGAGAAATCGGTTATATGTTCGGACAGTATAAAAGAATCAGAAATGAATTTACAGGTGTTTTAACGGGTAAAGGATTTAACTGGGGCGGATCATTGGTAAGACCTGAAGCAACAGGTTACGGTGCAATTTTCTTTGCAGACGAGATGTGCAAAGTTAAACGCGACAAAATAGCAGGAAAAACAGTTGTCGTTTCCGGTTTCGGCAATGTTGCTTGGGGTGCTTGTATTAAAGCTACACAGCTTGGTGCTAAAGTCGTCGCAATTTCTGGTCCTGACGGCTATGTTGTAGATAAAGATGGTATCGGAACACAGGCAAAATGGGATTATATGCTTGAAATGAGATCAAGCGGTAGAAATAAAGTTGAAGATTATGCTAAAAAATTTCCGAAAGCGAAATTTATTGCAGGCAAAAAACCATGGGAAGTTAAATGTGATATCGCTATGCCATGTGCAATACAAAATGAGCTTGACGGCGATGATGCGAAGAAACTCATTGCAAACGGTGTGAAATATGTCGTTGAAACATCAAATATGGGTTGCACACCTGAAGCATGGAAACTTTTCATTAAGAAAAATATTCCTTTTGCTCCTGGCAAAGCTGCAAATGCAGGTGGTGTTGCCACATCCGGTCTTGAAATGAGCCAGAACAGCATGAGATATACATGGACTGAAGTAGAAGTTGAAGAGAAACTTCATCAGATAATGATTAACATTCACAGTGCTTGTGTCAATGCTGCAAAACAGTACGGTTATGATGGAAACTATGTTGTCGGTGCAAATATCGCCGGTTTCAAGAAAGTTGCAGACGCAATGATTGATCAGGGTCTTGTCTAGTCTTTAATACAGTGTAATATTTCAGGGGAGGGCTTCGGCTCTCCCTTTTTTTTGCTTAAGACCATAAGTTTATTTAATTTACAAATTTTCTCTAAAATGGTATAAGGCAAAGTTGTTTTTTTAGAGAATTTATATGCTTGTTCCATTCGAAAGAAATTTATATCACATATCTGACTTTAATGGCAGTTATATTACTACTTTATTGAATGATGTGTTCCGTTTCGAAAATATGGTTGGAGGTGTAATTTTATGTGTTCTTTCCGATAAAACAGGGTATATTCTTTTTAAAAATAACAGGATCGTCAACCTATGTGCATTCACAAATGAGCAGGGAGCTGATCTGCCCAGACAGATTCCTTTTCAGAGTTTTTTTGAATCATCCTCGATAGATATTTATGTGAATGCTATAGAAGACATATCTGTGATCGATGATCTGAATGCTGTCTTTAATATGCCGGTAATGTTCTCTGCACCATCAGGATTGTCTGACATTCAAAAACTTATAAGGCATATCGAAGCCGAAAAGCTGAGCGGTGTGCTTGGATTCAGGCATGGATCTATTTTAAACACAGCTCTTTTTACAAAAGGTGGGTTTTCCTATCTTGCATATTATCATTCAGGAACTAAATCATACACAGTCGAGAGAACACCTGCGGCTTTTAATACATATCTTGCCGCCAATGAAAAGCTTAATCCTTATATATTTTTTAAAAAACTGAAACCGGAACATAAAAACTCCATAGACAAAAAAGAGTTGGGAATGGTTCAGAACGATCCGATCCTTTCTATGTTTCTTTGTTATGTTGATATTTTCGATATTATTTTCAGAACAATAAAAGAAAGGATGGATGAAAACAAACTCACAGAGATCTGCAGTATACTGTTCAAGTCTCTCAGAGATAAGTACTATCCGCTTTATTCTACAGTTTCCTATTCAAGAGAAGCAAAAACTGTTAACTGGAATGCGCTTTATAATGAGAGAAAGTATATTTCATCGGAATACAGGTTTGCCCATTATCATTTGTATCTGGATGAACTTCTCAAACTTCTGCTTAAAATAACTTTTTCTATTTATGGGCAGGAAACGGACGAAGAAGTGCTTTCAAAAGTGAGAAAATATATGGATATTGTCGATAAAAGTGACATAAATATAAAAGAAATGACATATAGAGTTGACAAAATTCTGGAAAAGTTAAAATAATGAAGATGTTTTTAGGATAAAGAGGTTTTAAATGGTGTTAAAGCTGATTGTTGAAAACGACAGAAATGAGCTGACCGTATATGATTTTGAAGGAAACTATATTGCTGCAGGAAGATCCGACAGCAATGACCTCGTTCTAAAAGAAAGAAATGTGTCAAGGCATCATTTCCAGCTTGAGATAATTGATAACAGGATAATTATTGAGGATCGTGGAAGTTCAAATCAGACATTTGTAAATGACCGTGAGATCGCCGGTAAAATGGAAATATTTGTAGGCGATGTGATCACTATTGGAGATTATAATGTTTATCTTGAACAGGACGAAGACAGTGCATTGAAAACATCATCAATCGCCAAAGCTGGCAGGAAAGTTGCCGCAGAAAACCTTCTTCTTGCCAAAAGCGGATATATCGGAGGAAAAGTTTTTCCTGTTAAAGGTGCAGAGACTGTTATCGGTTCTCATGCCAGTGCAGATGTCTATCTTTACGGTTCTGATATTCCGGCTCAGCATTCAAAACTGATATTTGACGGGAACATATTCCTTCTTGTAAAAGGTGATTACAAAGGAAAATATTCGCTTGTTGTCAATGATATGGAGATTGATTCAGTCGACATGAGGAACGGAGATGAGATCAAAGTCGGCAGCTTCGTTTTTGAGTTCATTGAAAAAGGTGAAGAATATGATCCGATGCCTTATCAGATAATAGCTGAGGATGTAAGAAAGGAAAAGCTGAGAAAGGACATCAAAGGGATAAAAAGTGTTCACGACGATGAAACAACAGAAATAACACAAGTGAAAAGAATATCCTTCAAAAAACCGCTGTTTATAGGAATAGGAATTGCTGCCGTAATTGTTACTGTTGTGGTTATTGCTGTAATAATATTTTTAAAGAAGGGCAGTGTAGGATCTGAAGATTCAGGAATGAAGAAATCATATAAGATAATTGTAGAAAAAAAGGTCAATAATTCCGGAAAAGTTCGTGTCGCATAGTTTCAAAAGTAACACACCGCAGTCAGCTTTCTGGAAGGATGAACTTTATTATGTGCTGGATCAGATACTTCTTCCTGATGAAATAAAATATATAGAATGCTGTACACCTGCTGATGTTGCAAAGACGATTATTGATATGAACCTGAGAGGAGCTCCTCTTATCGGTGCAGCGGCTTCGGCAGCGCTGGTTCTTAATTATTCAGGACCGGATATTAAAAGTTTTAAAGAAATTTACGAGATGCTCCTGAGTACTAGACCTACAGCTGTCAATTTGAGAAATGTCCTTGATGAAGCTTATAAAATATATGAGAGCTGCAAAGGAGAAAGCCGGGAAAATCTGCAAATTATTTTCAGAGAATTTTCCGATCATGTTCATTTAAGAGATATACAGAGAAATTTCATTATGGGTGAAAATGGGGCGAAGTACCTTGAAAAAATGTTTAAAGGGAAAAAACTCAGGATAATAACTCACTGCAATGCCGGTGCACTTGCTACATGCGGTTATGGAACAGCATTAGGAGTGATCCGTTCTCTTAAAATCAGAGATCTGGTCGACCATGTTTATATCGACGAGACAAGACCATATCTTCAAGGGGCGAGGCTTACGGCTTTTGAAATGATCTGCGAGAACATTCCTCATACTGTTATTACTGACAGCACTGCTGCATGGATAATGAAAACAGAAAACATCGATCTGGTTATTACAGGTGCGGACAGAGTTGCTGCAAACGGGGATCTTGCAAATAAAATAGGCACCTACTCACTTGCTATAAATGCCGCATATCATAATATTCCGTATATGTCGGCAATGCCACTGGAAACATTTGATCTCTCAATAATGTCGGGCAGTTCAATTGTTATCGAAAAAAGGGATGATAAAGAACTGCTTGTTTTTAACGGAAAAAGGATATCGCATAAAGATACAAAAGGGCTTCATCTGGGTTTTGATGTTGTTCCTGTTTCATTAATACACGCATTGATTACTGAAAACGGAATATTGAATAACGGTATTTCAAAAGAAAAAATCACCGGACTTTTTAATGGCAAATAAACTTCTCCTTATATTTTCTCTTTTTTCAGCTGTGATAATGTTCTCTTGTAAAAGTGTTGATCATCGGAATGTTACTCCGGGAGTTGTATCATGTTCACTTTTTGAATTGAAAAGCAGTTATTTCCTGAACTGGTCGGGATCAATAGATTGCGCAAGAAAAATACTCCAAAATTCTAATGACAGTCAGTCAGTGCAGACCAGTCATTATGTGTTAGGAGAATATTATTATATTACAGGAGATCCGCAAAAGGCTTTAGCTCAATTTCTGAATTCGGTCGAGGGTCCTGACGGGAATACAGCTCTTTCATCATTGAGTTATATAAGAAACCTGAACATCCCTTTTAATAAACTGGGAAATCTTTATGACATCTCGACATCAAGGATCAGTGACGATTTTGCAAAATATGTGATCGAAAATGAAAAAAAAGATTGGGCGCTTATTAAAAATGATATGGAGAGATTTGATGAAATCTCTTCTGCAATGAACATTTTAAACAAGGCTGTAATAGTAAAAAATTCCCACGGACTCGATATTCTCAAGCTGGATATTGATAAAGGTCTTGCCGCCGATATATCTTATCCTTCAGACTCATTGAATATTTTTAACTATCTGTCCGTTGACGAAGGTGAATATTTTGTAATTTATGATTTCAGTGTTGGCAATGATTCTGTCCTTCCGATCTTTTTCCAAACCGATTCAAAAACAGAGATATATTTAAATGGAACGCTAGTTTCTGTGCAAAATGAAGCTGGTAAGAACACCTATTCGATCATAAGAAATGGCGGAAAATTTAAACTGACAAAAGGTGACCACAGGATAGTTGCGAAAATTAGCGCTTTAAATTCTGAATCCGCAAGATTAAAGATATTTCTACCAGACAGGAAGGTTAGGACAAATTACAGAAAAACTGGCACAAAGGGAACTGCTCTAAGATATGATACTGAAAAGAAGAATCATTCTGACTTTTTTGAAACAATGATTTCTATGAATTCTGCGGTAATTTCAGGAAATAGATTCAGTACAGATGATTTCATTGAACTTTTCTCAAAGATCATAGGTACCGATAATCCGGTTGTTTGGTATTCCGGTGCTGATATTTTCTACAGAAATAATGATATTGAAAAAGGTGACTCTCTTCTTAAAAAAACAATTACATCATATCCGGGAACAGTGGAACCGGTGATAAAACTTATGGGAATGTTCAGCAAATCAAGCCGGTCTGAAGAATTGGCGAAGATGAGAAAAACTATTCTGTCTGAATATGAGAATAATATAGATTTCAGGTTGCTTGTTTCAGATCTTTTCAGCGCAGACGGTCAAACGGTATCAGATCTTAAATATTGTGAAGAGACATTTAAGAAGTTTAATGATTTTTTTGCGGTACATATTTATTATGCTTTTGCTCTTGAGGAATACGGAGATGTTCAGGGATCGATGAAGATCCGGTTGAACCTGCTGGAAAAAGTTCCCAACTATTATCCGCTACTGGAAAGCATTCTGTCATCAGCAGAAAAGACAAAAGATCTTAAAATCCAGAAAAAAATGATCACAAAAATGCTTAAACTCGATCCGGACAGTTTAAAACTAAAGATCGAACTTGCCAAGGTTTTTCTTTTATTAAGAGATGTCAAAAGATCTGAAAAGCTGTTTCTTAAGATTTTAAAAAATAATCCTGACGATACTGATGCGTTATCCGGAATGGGAGATATAGAAATCTTCAGAAATAATAAGCGGATGGCTGCTGAATATTATAAAAAAGCCTCCATTCTGAATCCCGAAGACGATCTTACATATAAAAAAAGTGCTTTTTTTGAAGAAGATGACAGTTCCGGGTTCTTTCAGAAATTCGAACTCAGCGATAATGATTTACAGTCAATTTATAAAATGCAGGTGTTGTCTTCGACCAATCCCTATGAGATATTTTACGATGAAGGGATCAATAAAGTTATTAATCAGAAAAACATAAAAAGCAGATTCAGAATGATAATAAAGATCAACAATGCCTCGGGAGTTCAGAAATTGAGGAGTTTCCCTGTTAACGGTGATGTGATATTTGCAAAAATAATTAAAAGTGACGGAAAAATCTCGAAAGATATCAATGTAGATAAAAACGGTATTTATTTCAGATCGCTTGAGGCCGGAGATGTTATTGATCTGAAATACGGTACAGATGAAAAGAGTGAGTACTGGCTTCAAGGCTTTAATTCATCCTGGCTTTTTGGAGAAGAGGGCGTTATAAGCAGGAAATCTATTGTTGTTTTTTATCTGCCTGAAAAGATTCATGGAAACTTTTCAACCAGAGGTAATGTCAAGAAAAGCAGTATTTCATTTAATAACGGAACTGTTGATGTTTTTCAGTCGGAAAATGTTTTTGTTCCGCCATTTGAGAACTTTATGCCATTTGACAGACAGCTCTTTATTCCGGGAGTTGAATATTCTTTTATTCCGAGCTGGGATGATTTTGCAAAGTGGCAGATAAAATTTATAAATGAAAGTTCTGTGATCAGTAATGAAATAGCTGCTATTTCCGAGAAAATAGGAGACTCAACCCTTTTTAAACTTCCTGTAATAGAAATACTTAGAGACTTTGTTGCAAGGAAAATAGGCTATTCATTTGATGATTCAGGTATTGATACCGTGAAACCTGATGAAAGTGATATTGTACTTAAAAAAATGTCAGGTGATTACAAAGATAAAGCTCTCCTTTTAAAGGTCATGCTCAACTCAGCAGGAATTAAAGCACAATATTCACTTGTTAAATCAAAAGATTATGGGAATTTGAACAAGGAACTTCCTTATATGCAGTTCAACCATGCTCTTGTATATATCCCTATACAGGACGGGATTGAAGAGGGTTTCTTTGTCGATCCCTCGGCCGACTATGATAATTATCTTGGAATAAGTGCACTTTATGAAGATGCAGAAGCAATGATATTTGATGAAACAACAAACGGGTATAATTTTACAAAAATCAAGGGCAATAGTCCCGATTCTGTTGAAGTTGTTATAAATCCTGATGGAATTTCATCCGCTGAATACAAAGGTACTCAGGCATCATCATTGAGATATAAAATTAACAATGGCGAACAAATTCAGAAAGCTGTTACCGATTCATTATTTTTTATTTCAAGTCCGGAAGAAATTAAAACAGGGCAGAGCATTTTAAATGATCCTCTTGTGATAGAATTTAAAAGCAGCGATACCATTCCAATGCCTGTAAAAGCTCTTTTTAATAAATTGATAGAACAGGAGAAAAGAGATTATCCGGTTGATCTTTCAATGCTGCCGGATTCGTTGTCTATCTCAGTTGTGTCAGGAATAAAATCCAACCTCCGCAATTTTGAACTGAATGATAGTTTTTTCAGTTATAGTTCTGAGAAATTCGGTAGTAATGGTATCAGAGTCTTGCTGAAGGTCAAAAAGAAGATTATAGGACCTGAAGAATTTGCAGAACTTAAAAAAACAATTATAAGTATTATAGAGTTTGAAGATAAATTATCGGTTGAATAAAAAATGGTTAAAGTAATTGCGACATTTTCGCCGAAAGGCGGATCGGGAACTTCTGTCATAACTGCAAATCTTGCAATATTCCTTGCACAGAAAGGCAAAAAAGTTCTTCTAATGGATGCGGCACCTAACGGCGGTACGCTTCATACATATCTTAATCTGCCATCATATGCGGTTTCTGATGAGGTTGCAGAACACTTTTCAATACTGCCGCTTATAAGCAGTGATTATCAGAATCTGAGTTTCTTCAGCAATCTGAAGGACCATAACGGATCTTTGAAAGTTTCGGAACATCTCTTAAGGTGGGAAACAGAGCTTAAGCAAAGTCAGTTCGATTTTATTTTCATTGATATGGGTTCAAAGATTGACAATGATCTTTTTGATGTGATAGGAACAGCTGATTATTCTGTGATGTTTATGTGTCCCGATCCTGTATCTATTGAAAAGAGCAATTACTTTTTCAAAGAACTTTTCAATTACCGGTTAAAAAATGTCGAGATAAAATATGACCTCGCCTTTACAGTTCAGAACTTTAAAAGAACAAGAAAGGACATACTTTTCACACCCAGAAATCTTCTTCTCCTTCTTTCTCAGTCTGTTCCCAAAAACGCATCACAACTAGCTGAAATTGTTAATAATGTTAAACTGGGAATAGTGTTTAACGGAATAAGAAGTTCTTCAGATAAAGAGATAGCTGCCTTATATCAGCTTATTATAAAGAACAGTTACGGGTTCGAGACCGGATTTGTGGAAGATCTTGCATATTCAGAAGTCATAACATCTTCCATACTTAATATGAAACCTGTTGTCACATTTGAGAAAAATGGCGAATTCGTTGATTCTCTTGACAGTATTTCGAGTTTTCTATCTCAACAGTTTACACAGAAAAAGGGAGAATAAATATGAAAAAGATAAAAATTCTTCCACTTACTTATTACGAAATGTTCGGGCTTGGAAGAGGGTGTAGCATACTCGACATTAACAATCAGTACGAAAAATTAAAAAAAGTGTATGTCATTGAAAATCCGATGCTTCGGGATATTTTTGATGATGAAACCCTCTTTGTCTATACAGCACTGCTTGAAAGTGTTTACAAAGAACTCAGCAATCACGAGCTTAGAAAAGAATATGATATGGAGATTGAAGAACATCTTAATTCTATTGAAGAATCTTTTCCTGACACTTTTTTCCTGAGTGAAGTGGTCAAAAGATATAACAGAAACAAAAAAGGATCAAAAAGGCTTATTAAAAAGGATGTTTTCGGAAGAGAGGCAGATAAAAAGAATTTTGTTGTTGAAGATCTTGAATATCTTGATTCCAATACACTTTTTGATAAATATAAGGACGAAATAATAAAGGGTGACATACTTAAAAAAATAAGAGAAGAAATAGGCATTTCTGTGAAGTCAATAGTTTCCAGTACCAAAATATCTTCATTTATTGTGCAGGCCATAGAAAATGATGAATATTTAAAACTTCCTGCTGATATTTATGTCAAAGGGTTTCTTGCTAATTACTGCAAGGCTGTCAAATTAAATCATTTAAATACAGAGAAGGTTATAAAAGATTACTTGAAAATAAAGAATTCAACAAATCCGAATTCTTCAATATTGCGACAGGAGACAAATGAAAATGCTTGAAAGATTTGACAACTATCAATTACTTTCAAAGATCGCCACAGGTGGAATGGCAGAAATTTTTCTTGCGAAACATATGAATTCGCCAGTAAATTCAATGCCCATTGCCATTAAAAAAGTATTAAAACAATTCAGCTCGAATCAGACTTTGGTAAAAATGTTCCTTTCCGAAGCAAGGATAATCTGCAACATAAGTCATGAGAACATAGTTAAGATATATGATTTCGGAAAATATGAAAACCAGTATTTCATTGCAATGGAATATGTTTTTGGACAAAATCTGGGTTCGTTGATGAACAAGCTTCAGCAAAGAGGTGCTGAAATACCTGTCAATCTGATGATGGAGATCATTCTCGGCGTTCTTAGCGGACTTGATCATGCACACAATACAAAAGATAGAAACGGGGTTTTTCTTAATGTTGTGCATCTTGACATGAATCCTAATAATATCCTTATATCTTATGACGGAAAGATAAAGGTTGTTGATTTCGGCATAGCAAATGTTAATTATACTAAAAAACTTAAAGGTACTCTGACAAGTATTCAGGGAACATACGGTTATCTTTCTCCTGAACAGTGCAGGGAAAATGCTGTTGATAGACGCAGCGATATTTTTTCTCTGGGGATAATATTTTATGAAATGCTCACAAATGCCCCTCTTTTCAAGCACTTAGATAATGATGCCGTTATATTGAATTCTATTTTGAATGAGAAAATACGGCCTGTTCAGGAGGTTGTTCCCGGAATAGATCCGAGAATTGCAAAAATCGTTATGAAAGCACTTGAAAAGAATCCCGATAAAAGATACGCCACTGCCCGTGAAATGAGGGATGAACTTCTTCTGGTCTATAATTCACTTGAATTAGATCCTAATTGTGAAACGATCCAGTCTTTTTTAAAGAAAATATTTCCATCTCATTTTATAAAGATGACCAAAGTTCTTGAAAGAGCACAGACTGAATATCTGATGGATGAACTTTTCAAGGATATCGGCGACCTCGAAGAACTTGATCTCAAGGAAAAAATTCGAGTTAAAGCCGTAGCTCAGGAAATTAAGATGGAAAAGAAGCGAAGTAAATTCTCATACTTACTATTTGTTCTGGGCTGCATTTTTATAGTGCTGGCTTCTGCCGTTGCCGTTTCATATCTGGTTCTTAAGTCTGATATAGAGCTTGAAAATGTCGCTGTTTTTTCAAATCCTCCTGGAGCCGAGATATATATAAATGGTGAAGATACAGGAAAGAAAACTCCAGCAACACTTCAACTCGAAAAAGGGAAAAATTACATCATTGAGTTCAGAAAAGACGATTACATCGGTGGAATGAACCTTGCTCCTTCTGAAAAGAACCGTGAAGTGAATATGGTTTTGAAAAAAAGATAAAAAATGGATCAAGCAGTTATTTCAAGATATGTCGTAAAAAAGTCCGGTATTATTATTTCAACATGTTCTCAAATTGATTTTATGAGCGGATATCTTGACCATTACATTTTAGGCAAAATTGAAAGCATTCCGGCTGACAGCTTCGATGATGTTAAAAGCACAATCTCTTTTACTGCTGTTCTTGCCACTTTCATGCCTGTAGAAGGAACGCTGGCTTTTACAATATCACTGCCATTGAAAAAAAGAAGACTGTTCTCCCTGTTTGATAACAGAATGAGAAAGTTTGTTGCCAGATCACATTTCTGGAATGCAGAAGAATTTGAGAAAAGTCAAAGACTTACTGTTCAGAAAGTTTATGATATGCACGGAAGTGATCAAGTAAGCATGGTTGATTGCAAAGAGAGTGAAAAGATAGAAGACCTCTTCCAGCGGTATCTGGATATCGAAGAAAAACTTCCATGTTCGTTTTTCTCTTTAAACTCTGATTTTGTAATGATTAAAGCCACCAGAGAAATGACAGAGGCTGTGTTTAAAAAGATTTCGGAAGAGGTGCAAAACAATTTGGGAAAATTCACAACTGCTGATAATTTTTCAAGAGAATATTCCTTTTCTTTTTCCTGCGGATGCAATTCCGACAAGATTAATTCTTTTTTTTCGACGATGTCGCAGAGTCATATTGATTGTATTTTTGAATATGATCAGGAAGTGTCAATTGAGTGCCCTAGATGCGGATTAGTTTATAAGATAAAAAAAAATGAAATCACAAAAAATTAAAAAAATTCTTCTTTTCATGAGGAAGGATGGCAAAAGAAGCCAAGAAGTTCAAACCCTGAGATCTTTCCTGAAAGAAAAAGAGATTTTATATCATGTCGATATTGTTGAAAATGTAAATGATGCCAAAGATTCTGACCTTGTTATAGCAGGAGGCGGGGACGGAACATATCTTGATGCGGCCCACATTGCCTTTGAACTTGGCGTTCCCGTTGCAGGTATAAATATTGGACATCTGGGTTTTCTTGTAGAGATCCACATGGATGACTTCGAAGTAATAGAGTCACTTTTTAAAGGTGATTTTAAAATAAAAAAAAGACTGATAATCGATGTCACCGTGAAAAGAAAAGGTAGAGAGATTTTTTCCCAGATAGCACTTAATGAAGCAGCCATTCAGAGAAATATAAACACTTCGATGCTCTGTTTTGGAATTAAGTATAATAATGAAGAGCTTCCGAAATATAGAGGTGACGGTGTACTCATAGCCACACCGACAGGTTCAACGGCATATAATCTTTCTTTCAATGGTCCTATTTTATATCCGTCAGAAAACGCACTTGTCATAAATGCCATGGCACCTCATGCACTTACTCACAGACCGATAGTTGTTCCGGCTGAAGGTGCGGTTCTGATAGAGATAAAAGAGTGCGGAAAAGGTATTCTCAGCTGTGACGGAAGAAATAATTGTGAAATAATAGAAAACGATCTTGTAATTATAAAAAAGAGTGAAAAAAGTCTTCTGTATGTTTCTAATCCCGCCAGAACTTTTTTTGATATTCTGGCACAGAAACTCCATCTGGGGAAAAGAATGTAAAAAAAAGCGGAGCAAAAAATATGCTCCGCAAGGCGTTGTGACTGAAAAAAACGATCTCGCATTATTTAAGTAACTACCTTCTCTTATTTTTATTGAGAAAAATTAATCAATTGAAACTGTTGATACCAGTTTCCCAAGAATTCTGAAATCATCACGGTATGTTACCTCGATCGGTGAATAGTTTTCATTCTCCGGATCCAGAAAGACCTTTCCGTTATCAATCCTGAGTCTTTTTATTGTTGCTTCATCTTCAATTATTGCAGCGACGATCTCTCCCGGTTCTGCGAGGGGCTGTCTTCTGATAATTACAAGATCCCCGTTTTTGATACCGGCGTTTATCATGCTGTCTCCCTTGATTTTTAACGCAAAAAATCGTCCCTTCCCGACGCTGCTCTCATCGATCAATATTTCACTCTCGGGATTTTCAAATGCATATAAAGGCTGTCCAGCTGCAATGGTTCCGATAACTGGTATTCTCAAAAGTTTAACCGGTTCCTGTTGTTTGACCGGGTTTTTATCTGTTCTTTTTATAATCTCAATAGATCGTGCGGTTTTTTTCTTACGCCTTATAAACCCCTTTTTCTCAAGTCGGTCAAGCTGTTCAAAAATACTGGTAGATGTAATTTTCAACATTTCCCCCAATTCTCTTGATGTGGGAGGAAAGCCATTGATTTCAATGAATTGAACTATAGCTTTCAAAACATTTGCCTGCGAGATTGTAAGGTCTTCCATTTTTAATGCTTTCATTTAAAACACCTCTAAATTGTTATGAGCTGCTGAATAATATACCTTAAAATTGTAAGGGTCAAGAAAAAATATTGTGTTTTAAGTTTTAGATGATATAAAACAGCCTATTGACTGTCGGGATGTAGCTCAGTCTGGTAGAGTACTACGTTCGGGACGTAGGAGTCGCTGGTTCGAACCCAGTCATCCCGACCATTTTGGTTCTTAAAATGAAAAAGCTTATAGCACTTCTTCTTTTAATTTGCTGTTTCGGAGTTTTCTATTATTACAACGAATATTCAAAATACTCGATAACTTATTCGTGTGTAGAAATAATTGAACATGGAAATGTTTCCGATGTAAAAGCCGAACTGTCAATTCCTGGTAATGAAAACAAATGCTTAAATATAGAAACCGGACAGATCGGAAGGTCCAATTTTGTAAAAGATATGGCGGGAGTTAAATACAAAGTGTTTTTTGTCCAGCCGGAAAAAAAGAATGATGAGCATCTTGGAAAAACTTCCGACGAGATAATTTATGAACTGCCTGAAAATAAAAAAGAGAAAGTTTTTGAACCTGATGTAAAGTATGAACAGTCAGATATAAGTATTGTTTTTATCAATACCGCAGAATCACAGGGATTTACAAGTGAAGAGATCATGGAGTCTGTTATAAATGTGCAGACCATTTACCCTGATGTCGATCTCATTGTGACCAACGGATTTAAAATACCCGAAGACAGAATTATCAGAAAAAGCGTGAAGACAGTCAATACAATGGGAGTAAGCTCAATAATTACAGTTGGTTATAAAGTTATTCTTGATGAAAACAGAAATCCGTTCTCGGTTGAAATAGAAGACATAAACTTCAGTTATCCGGATACTGGTAAAAAGAAAAAAATGTAGTAGAATTGACCGTTTTAATTTAATGGGTTTTTAGATGAAGGAAGAAAAAAGGAGTTCGGCATTATCAGAAAAAATCGAAGAACTTCAGACTGTTTTTAACAGGTGGCTGAGACTTGATGACGGTAGAGCCGCCATAACGATGGGCACATTTTTTGCCATTATTTTTGCATTCATGTCGATTCCGGACTCAATGAAGATTGATTATCCGGTTTCTGAAAAAGAGATCGGCACTGTATTAAAGTATTCCGTCAGGGCCAATAGAGATTACACGATAATAAATGAAGAAAAGACTAAACAGAACAGGCTTCAGGCTGAAAAAAGTGTCCCGTTATATTTTCAATATATAGAAGACAGAACCAGTAATAGTAATGTTAAAGCGGCATTTTCTTATCTGAGAAACGCTGCAAAAAATGTTTACAGTGTCTTTTTGAAAAATGAAAGCGATTATATTCCTGTTGAATTTAAAAATCTTGCGGTTTCAACACTTGTTAAGAATGATGATATTTTTAAAGAAATAATTATTCCTGCATCAATTCTCGAAAAACTGGAAACAGAAAAGAATGAATTCCAGAGAATTATCGGATTCCCTGTGTCTGATGAAATTTTTTTGATACTGTTGAAAACGGGATTGTCACCTGAAATAGAGAATGCTGTTGAAGAATTGATATCTAAATTAAATTCTTTTTATCTTACAAGAGACGGAATAGCACCGGAATATGACCTGCCGAATATTTCTTTGAAAAGAAACAGTTCAATCGGTTCTGTTCCAGTGACGAGCATTATTACATCCAAAACTCTTCGCGAAGAAATAAACCACGCACAAAAGTTATTGCATCAGGAGAAAATTCTTACTGATGAAGGACTTGAACTGGTTTCATTTCTCGCATCCTGGAGCATCAGAGATAATATCGTTTTTCTTCCCGATCTTACTGAGGCTGAAAAGCTTGCAGTCTGGAATGAAGCTCCGAAAGAAGAATTTACAATCAGAACAGGTGAAGTTATAAAAAGGGCAGGGGAGATTGTTACTGCAAAAGATATAATGATTTTTCGCGAAATGGCGAAACAGTCCTCGGGTAAATCGGTTATTGAGCTTTTTCTTCTTAATCTTGTTTTTATTTTCATTGTATATTCTGTGCTTTATTTCGCATTCAAAAAGACAATAAGTAAGTTCAATTCAAGAAACAAGGATATTCTTCTCATGGGAACGCAGGTTGTTTTCATGTTGCTGCTTTTTGACATTATTGTAAGTCTTTCAGTACCATTCAGCCAATGGATGGGTAATATAGATGCAAGAATATTCTATTTTCTTGTGCCTGTCCCGTTCCTTGTTGCGACGGTGAGACTTCTCATAAATACGGAAACTTCACTTTTTTTCCTGATGTTTCTCATGCTGTTTTTTCTTCTCCTTTTTCCAGATAATTTCTATTTCCCGATGTTTTATTTTATAGGATCGATTTTTTATACTTTTCTGGTTACGCATATTGAAAAAAGAGGGAACATCATAAAGGTCAGCATGTTTCTTTCTCTTCTGATGATGATACTTGTCGTTGTGATATTTTTAATGGATTCCACACTTCCTGTAGACAATATTCCCAGAGCTATGCTTTTTGCATTCCTCGGTTCACTTTTTTCAGGAATGCTTCTTATGGCAACAATACCGGTATATGAATGGTGGCTGGGATATACAACTGATATTACTTTTCTTGAATATTCCACCCTCAACCATCCGTTGATGAAACGGATGGCGGTGCATGCAAACGGGACATACCAGCACAGTCTGACCGTTGCTTCCATGGTTGAAGTCGCCGCTAGAGAAATAGGACTGAGCTCACTTGCCTGTAAAGTAATGGCGTATTTTCATGATATAGGGAAACTTGAAAGACCGGGGTATTTTTCCGAAAATCAGACCGGAAAGAACATTCATGACGAGCTTCCTTCACATTCAATGTCAGCAATGGTTATAATCAATCATGTCAAACAGGGTCTCGAACTTGCAAGGAAATACAGACTGGGCGAGAAAATAGAGGATGCTGTCAGTCAACATCATGGAACGACACTTGTTGAATATTTCTATACTCTGGCAAAAAACGAAGATCCATCAGTAAGCGAATCAACTTACAGCTATCCAGGTCCTAAGCCGAAATCAAGAGAGGCGGCACTTTTAATGATAGCAGACAGTTCGGAGGCCGCAGTAAGAAGTCTTCCCGATAAGAGTTTCCAGAAAATAAGTGAAACTGTGAATAAGATCGTTAACAAAAAGCTTAATTCAGGTCAGCTTTCTGAATGCAGTATGACATTAAAAGATTTGAATAAAATTGAAGCCAGTCTTATCAAAACACTTTCTGGTATTTATCATGCCAGAGTTGAATATCCAGATTCTAAATGACAGTACAATGAATATCTACATTGAAAACCAGACTGAAAATAATATTCCCGTAGAATCAGCAGCTATCAGAAAAAGTATCCGTACGGTTTTAAAGATCTGTGGAAAAACAGCATCTGATCCTTATGAAATGTCGATAATTTTTGTCAGCAAAGAGAGCATTCGTGAAATGAACAGGGATTTTAGAAGTATAAATAGGGCTACAGATGTAATATCATTCGCTTTTCAGGAAGGAGACGGTGCCGGTTATACGCCTTATCTTCTTGGTGATATAGCGATATGTCCCGATATCGTGGAAAAGCATAGTCTGAGTTACGGGACATCTTTCAGGACCGAGACTCTATTTGTAATAATACACGGCGTGCTTCATCTTCTCGGATTTGATCACACCCACATTGCTGAAAGGGAGAAAATGAGAGAAAAGGAAGATGAAATAATGAAAAAACTTACTGATGACTGGTGCGGTCGTAATGAAAACTGACAAATCAAAGATCATAAAAATAACTTCAGCCTCGATACTGTTTATAACATGTTTCACGCTGAGCTTTCCATTCATAATTCCGGGAAACAGTGAACCTGTTAAGATACATCAAATTGCCGGATGGTTTTTTATTTTTCCTGTAATGCCCTTATTCTTCTACATAATTGACTCATTTGACTCAGTGAAGAAAAAGATAGGAATGCTTTATCTTATCTGTATTCCGGCAAATGCTTTAGTTTTCTACTGGGCATATTATTCGATTCATGTTTACGGCGGTGTGCCTCAAATATACACGATATTCCTTATTTTTCTCATGTTCGCATCTGAAAGCACATTCTGGCTGTTATTTCTACTGTTATGCCTTTACAAAAAGAAATCAGGAGATGTCAAGCCTTGGATGGTTGCATCGTTCTGGGTGATTGCGGAAACTGTGAGGACTTATTTTCCTGTTGATTTCTACTGGAATGCGCTTGGACATTCGCAATACAACAACAAGTTGACAATTCAATGGGCATCTATCGGCGCTATATATCTGCTTTCATTCCTGATTGTATGGATATCGGTTTATATTTATCAATGGCTTACAGGAAAAAAGAACAGAATCGAAGGAGCCGTTCTTGTAATGGTTGTAACCGTTCTTTCAGTCTATTCAGTTGTAAGGATAGAGACTTTCAAATCGCTGAAGCCGGATAAAGAGATTAAAGTTGCTATTATGCAGCCTGCAATAAATCAGTTTGATATCA
This sequence comes from bacterium, assembly GCA_035354435.1. Taxonomy (GTDB): domain Bacteria; phylum UBP6; class UBA1177; order UBA1177; family UBA1177; genus JAKLDO01. Next base: position 1,036 of record DAOQAY010000028.1, on the reverse strand, counting down.
ATTCAAAAGAGACTAATCTTGATGAGATCATTGCTGTTTTTGTCGATCAGATAAACAGTTTTGATAAAGATACCGATCTTTTAGTGTGGCATGAAGCGGCAATGCCTCTGCGTATACCGGTAGGCTTTGAGAATTTTCCTTATCTCTGGAATACATATTTTCCTAATGCGTATAATTTCCGTAATCAGATAATCGGTCTGGATATGATCGATCGTGAAAAGAAGGAGTTCTATAACTCGGCCGGCTTTATTCAGGACAGTAAAATTAAAAAGATTTATAGAAAATTGAAACTTGCACCATTCGGTGAATATCTGCCAATGAGTGATTTTCTTAATTCTCTGGGACTTTCAACGATAGTTCCCAATACTGTCGGAACATTCATGAGAGGAACAGAGCACTCTGTTTTTGATTTTGGCAACTTCAAAGCTTCAATACTAATCTGCTATGACGGAACTTTCAGCGAAAATGTGAGAGATTTTGTCCGTAATGGAGCGGAATTGCTGGTCAACATATCCAATGACGCATGGTTCGGCTATTCGAGTGAAATTCATCAGCATGGAAGTTTTTATCCCTTCAGAGCAGTCGAGACCGGCAGAACGATCGTCCGTGCCTCAAATGTAGGAGTGAGCGGAATAGTTCTTCCCGACGGCTCAACCGAAAGTGCCACAAAAATATTTGAAAGGACTACCATAAACAGAAAGGTTCCTATATATCACTATGACACAATCTATCTCAAATACGGCAACTGGTTCCTTTATCTAGTCTATTTAATGACCGCCGGAATATTCATATTTCATTTCAGAAAACTGAAGATAGAAAAGAAAAAACTATTCACCCAAACTCCTAAAATTTCAGAGAAAAAGAATAAAAAGAAATAATTGCTGAATTTGTCGCAAATCAACTTAAATAATTTGAAACAGTGAGCGATTTAATATATTGTGTCGCTGAACTTACGGAACTGAGGGAAAATATGCGAATTTTCTTAATTTTACTTGTTTTATTGTCGTCGTTTTTTGTCTTTGCCGAGGAATCATCT